>JADJGZ010000001.1:300000-445199 GCA_016707785.1 Bacteroidales bacterium
ATATTTTTTTTAATCCTGTATGTCCCTAATATTCAGATTATTAACATTTTGCTTGTTGATAACTTTTTTGTTTAATCAAATAATATAAGTAGCATCCTCAAAGGATTTTGGTTGGCAATATCTAAATATTGATGCTGTTATAATATGAAAATCTTCATAATGGGCAGAACTAGGTCACAGATTTATTGTGTAAGTTTGTATAGAAAATCAAATCCTTGTTCGAGATTGGAAAACACTGGCAAATACGCAGTTCCATTAGCTGAATTACTCAGGCCCTCCAGTCTTGATAACTATATCGGACAGCAACACCTGGCTGGGAAGGGCACTGCTTTCAGAAATATGATTGAGAATGGGAAAGTACATTCCATGATTTTCTGGGGTCCGCCAGGCGTTGGAAAAACGACCTTAGCCTTAATCATTGCTCAGAGTACCGGTCGTCCCTTCCATACCTTAAGTGCCATCAATTCGGGAGTAAAGGAAGTGAGAGAAGTTATTGAAAATGCCAGGAAGGAATCTTCTCAACCCATTCTTTTCATCGACGAAATCCATCGCTTCAGCAAGTCGCAGCAGGATTCCTTATTGGGTGCTGTTGAAAAAGGTATTGTAATCCTTATTGGTGCAACCACTGAAAACCCTTCATTCGAAGTAATATCCCCTCTTCTTTCCAGGTGTAATGTTTACATCCTCAAACCTCTGGAAGTGGAGGATTTGCTGACTATTATAGAAAATGCCCGGCAACAGCTTGAACTAAACCTGGGTATTCGTATTGAAGTGAAAGAATCAGAGGCACTTCTCAGAGTATCAGGCGGAGATGCCAGAAAACTTCTCAATGCCGTTGATATTGTTGTAAATGCCTTGTCAGCATCAGATAAGGCGGTAATCATCGATAATGAAAATACCCTTTCCATCATACAGCAAAATATTGCCATGTATGATAAATCAGGTGAAATTCATTTCGATGTCATTTCAGCCTTTATAAAGTCGCTCAGAGGGTCTGATCCGAATGGAGCAGTATATTGGCTTGCGCGGATGATTAATGCAGGAGAAGACCTGCTATTTATTGCCAGGAGGATGTTAATCCTGGCTTCAGAAGACATCGGAAATGCTAATCCCAATGCTTTATTATTGGCCAGCAGCTGTTTTGATGCTGTGAATAAAATTGGATATCCTGAAAGCAGGATCATTCTCTCTCAAACTGCCATTTATCTTGCTAATTCAGCTAAAAGCAATGCAAGTTATATGGCTATTGAAGATGCCCTTGCTGCTGTTGAAAAATATGGCGACCTCCCTGTTCCTTTACATCTCAGAAACGCCCCTACCCGACTCATGAAGAACATTGGCTATGGGAAGGATTATCAATACGCACATCAGTTTGAAGGGAATTTTGTCGATCTCGAGTTTCTGCCTGATAAACTTTCAGGTACACGATTTTATGATCCCGGTAAAAATGCCCGGGAATTTGAAACAAGGGAACTGTTGAAAAAACGTTGGAAAGAAAAATATCATTACTAAAGTGGCGGGTAAAAGAATTCAAGAATTCAAGAATTCAAGAATCCAAGATTCAAGAATCCAAGAATCCAGAATTCCCTGTGGGAGAATTCAAGAATTCAGAATATTAATAAACCCGAATACAATTAAACTTAAACAGTCTATTAGTCTGAAAATATCATCTACAGCCCATGCAAATCAATGATTATCTCCCAGGATTAAAATATACCGATTCAGGTAACTTTTTTTTAATTGCAGGCCCATGTGTTGTGGAAGATGAAAGCAATCCATGGAGAGTTGCAGAACAATTGGTCATGATTTCTGACAAATATTCCATTCCTTTAATCTTCAAAGCATCCTTCAGGAAAGCCAATCGATCGAAAAGCAGCTCCTTTACCGGGATTGGCGATATTAAGGCTCTGGAACTTCTAAAGGCTATCAGTAAAAAATTCATCATCCCTGTAATTACTGATATTCATTCAGAATCAGATGCCTTCATGGCGGCAGAATATGTTGATATCCTCCAGATACCGGCTTTTCTATGCAGACAAAGCAGTTTGCTTGAAGCAGCCGGGAAAACAGGAAAAGTGGTCAATATTAAAAAAGGTCAGTTTGCTTCTGCAGAGACAATGCAGTTTGCTGCTGAAAAGGTCAGAGAAACAGGAAATCAAAAAATCATGCTTACTGAGAGAGGTTCCATGTTCGGATATCATGACCTCCTGGTGGATTACCGAAATATTCCTGAAATGCAGAAATCAGGTCTGCCTGTGGTTCTGGATGTAACACATTCATTGCAAATACCCAATCAATCTTCAGGCGTCACAGGTGGAAGGCCTGACCTCATCCCTACGATAGCCAAAGCTGGTATTGCAGTCGGGGTGGATGGATTATTCATTGAAACTCACCCTGATCCGGCTCAGGCAAAGTCGGATGGTGCCAACATGCTGGCATTGGACCGGGTAGAAGAATTGATGGAGATATTGATCAAAATCAGGAAAGCTATCAGTTAATCCAGGTTCTACTTTACATACGCTTCCATTCCGGGAACAAACCAGTCGATCAGAAGTCCATAAATGTGCTGAGCAATGAAAATTGCTCCAAAAGCCAGTGCAATGGTTACCACAATGAATCCAATCTTTTTCTCCAGGCTGATGAGGAAGAGTTCCTTCACTCCATACCAGTATATGTAGAAAGTATAGGCAAGGAATACATAAATTCCCAAAGGAATGAGTATCCGCAGCAATGGATGCAGATAAATGATGAATGTTGCTATAAAAAGAGGAGTAAAAGTATACAGCACCAATTTTAGTGTTTTATTAAAATCGGTTGCTATACCCAGGCGAGGGATCGCAAAAGAGATCAGATAAGTAGCAAATATTATCAGGAGATAAGGAATGGCAACCCATGAAACAAGGTTGAATGACAGGACATACAATAACATCCAGGAGAAACCTAAAACCGGCTTTACACTGATAAATAGTCCTATGGAACGTCCAATAGCACTAAATAGAATGACAGGAAAAGCATAACCCAGAAGAAGTTCTTTGCTACTATCAGTATCTTCTCTAATTACTTTCCATTGAAGACTAGGCAACAACGAAATTTTTACCACCCGGCTGACCACTTCTATTAACTTCATAGGCTGATCTGTTTACCAGACTTTAACGTGTTTTAAGCCTCCTGTATTGTTGTAGAGCTCCAGATTATCGGTAGAAGTTGAGGGCAGGAAGGTAACAATACCCATTTGATTGATGGGGAATTGTGACTCAATCTTTACTTGTCCGCCGATCTTTATTGAAATCAATGCTTCTTCCGGAATACAATAATAAATGCCTTTTGCTTTAGAATCGGTTTGATTTCGTTGGGTAATAAAGTTGCGAATCCCTTTTAACCTTTCAAGGCTCTGAATTTCCAGTTGAATCTGGTCGCCTGCATTTAGTGACTTATCCATTATCCCTTTGCTCAATGAAAACCTACAGAGCGTTATTGTTGAAGGGTCATTTTCTTTTGTTGGAAAATAGGTAAAGGAAAAATTCTCTTTGTACACCCCGGTAACTCCTTTAAAAAGTTGAAGATAATCATTCTTCAATTTTTCCATCTGGGCATACATATATTCCATTGTACCTTTTTCATAACTAACTTCCTGGTAACCATTAATAAGATTAAACATGCTTTCATCCAGTTTCAGGATAAAATCAGCAGCCTCTTTAGCCTTTTGTTCCGGGGTTTTAGCTGAAGAAATCTTCTTAAACACTTTCTGTTCAATGGTAGTAGTATCTACACTAATTCTTCTGATTACAGTATCAACCCGTTCAAACATTGTGGGGTTTGAAACCTCCGGGACAGAAAGTCGTGAAGCAGCTATTGTTTTTGAATCGGTATCGTCCGAAAATTTCCGGTTTTTCCCTTCTACTCCAATAAGTGAGCCTTTTTCCGACAAGGAGAGTTCTAGGGATTGTCTGTCCTTTTTACTACCAGTACTTTTTACAAAATAGTATTCTTCAGGATCCGGGGAATTAACGATTGAAAGTTTGACTGTAGAAATCTCATATTCAATACTATTGAGATTTACAACTTGTGATAGTCCCAGATATTTATCCGCAAATTCTGAATAGGGGCCTTTAATTCTTTGCGTTTTTTTTACTTCAATATCAACCCTTATTCCTGTGCGGGGAAGTGAATAAAAAAATCCATCCTGGGAAGGCTCAATTAAGTCGCGTCCTACTTTTTGCACATCGATCTGAGCGAAAACACTTCCGGCAGAAATGAATCCTGTTAGTAATAGAAAGATAAACTGTTTTTTCATTGAATTCCAGTATCAAATAGAACATTTGTTCAAAATTAATGGATTTTCCCAATAATTCAATTTTATTGCTTTGAACTTACTTTTCGTGAGTTTATTCATATAAGTGAACCAACTATCTTTGTATACTGTTATTCTATCATTGTTAGACATGCATTAATACACCATTAGGCTGTTTATCAGATTGATAGACATTTATTTTTATTGATACAATCATCTGCGGGAATACAGAAAAGTATATTTGTAATAAAAACAAAGTTATCATTGAAATTTGCACTTTTAAACAGGTATAACAGGAACAAGGCCCACACTTTATGGATGGTCATTGCATTGGCATTCTCAATGCTGCTGCCCATCTTACTTGGAATTGGTCTTTACCTGAAATCAGCCCCCCTGCTTAAAGATCAGTCCTTATTTCAGATACTGTTTTCAACTAGCTGGAAACCCCTTTCCGGTCATTTTGGGCTAGCTCCTTTTATTATCAGCTCCTTATGGGTAACGATCATTGCCTTGATACTGGCTGGCCCGATTTGCCTCTTATCTGCAATACATCTTACGCAATATGCCAAACCCATTGTTTTAAGGATCATGCATCCTGTGATAGATATCCTGGCTGGAATACCCTCTGTAATTTTTGGAGTTTGGGGTGTGCTGGTGATTGTTCCCTGGGTAGGTGATTTTATTGGCCCTATTTTCGATAAGCAAATTACCGGCTACAGTATTTTAAGTGGTGGTATTGTACTGGCAGTCATGATCATACCTTTCATTTTGAATATCCTCATTGAGGTATTCCGAACGATCCCTGAAGAACTTACTGAAGTCACCCTTTCATTGGGAGCCACACGCTGGATGGTGATAAAACATGTACTACTCAAAAAAGCATTTCCCGGGATTGTGTCTGCCTTTAGTTTGGGGTTGTCAAGAGCTTTTGGCGAAACCATTGCCGTTCTCATGGTAGTGGGAAATGTAACCCAGATTCCTACTGGGGCCCTCCAGCCAGGATATCCTCTCCCGGCTTTGATTGCCAACAATTATGGTGAAATGCTTTCCATCCCAATGTATGATTCAGCTTTAATGCTGGCTGCTTTGGTACTATTGGTAATAGTGATATTGTTCAATGTTGTTTCACGATGGCTGATTCATCGACTGGAGAAAAATATAGGCTAATATGAAAATGACTCAAATAAGGAAATATGAAGAACTCTTTTTCAGGGTAGTAATGTTCCTTGCTACTTCTTTGATTTTGTTTTCCTTATGTATGATCATCTATAGTATTCTCAAATACGGATTACCTGCAGTTTCCTGGAGTATGATCAGCCAGTTACCAAAAGGAGGATTCTATTTCGGGAAAGAGGGAGGCATATTAAATGCTATCCTGGGATCGCTGTATCTTGCTATTGGTGCAACAATTATTGCCTTTCTCATCGGATTCCCTGTCTCTCTCTTCATTAACATTCATATGTACAAATTCAGGAAACTTGTGAGCTCCATTCGTTTCATGCTGGATGTGATGTGGGGAATTCCATCAATAGTATATGGGGCTTTTGGTTTTAGTGTGATGTTATTCTTAGGGATGAGGTCCTCTCTGCTCGCAGGAATGTTAACAGTAACCTTATTTATTATTCCCGTCATGATCAGGTCCATCGATGAAGTAATGAAAACTGTGCCGGTTGGATTACTTGAATCTGCATTGTCACTGGGATCCACTAAATCGGAAATATCATACAAGGTCTATTTTAAACAATGCATCTCCGGGATTACGACAGCCATGCTTCTTTCATTTGGAAGGGCCATTGGTGATGCGGCTTCTGTTCTTTTTACCACCGGATATACTGACAATTTGCCCACTTCCCTTACACAACCTACTGCAACACTGCCATTGGCTATCTTTTTCCAGCTTAGTTCACCCATTGAAGAAGTGAAGCAAAGAGCCTATGCATCTGCCGTTATTCTTACTGTGATCATCCTTATTATAAGCCTTGTCTCCAGGGTTTCTTCCAGAAGTTACCATAAGCACAAAATCAAATAACTTTATGAGTAAATGTAAAGTTGAAATAAGCCATTTGAATCTCCACATTGGGAAACAACATATCCTCAAGGATGTTTCAACCTGTATTCCAGAGAAACAGATTACTGTGATACTCGGGCCTTCTGGTTGTGGGAAGACAACGCTTTTAAAAAGCATGAACAGACTGACTGATCTTTATTCCAATGTAAAGGTAGAAGGAACCATTGTTATTGATGGCGAGGATATTTTGCATACTGATTCTGACATTACAATGATTCGCAAAAGAATGGGATTGCTTTCACAAAGGCCCTATCCCCTTCCTATGAATATTTTCAATAATGTAGCGTATGGACTGAAGATCAGTGGAAGAAAGAACAAACAAGTACTCAGAAAGAGGGTTCAGCATTATCTTGAGCTTGTAAATTTATGGGATGAGGTAAAGGACAGGCTTCATGACCCAGCTTCATCACTTTCTATCGGCCAGCAGCAGCGCCTTTGCCTTGCCAGAGGATTAGCGGTGGATCCGGATATCATTTTAGCTGATGAACCTACTTCTGCGCTTGATCCCATTTCGAGTGAAGTGGTAGAGAAGAAATTTTTTGATCTGAAAAGTCAATACACCATTATCGTAGTGACTCACAGTCTCCAGCAAGCACGCAGAATTGCCGACTATGCGATCTTTATGTACCTGGGAGAGATCATTGAACAGGGGCCAGCAGATGAGTTCTTCAGTAATCCCAAGCAGGAACTAACCCGTTCATACATAAAGGGTTTATTTAATTAGATGATTAAAACCCTCTGTTAATCTGATATTTATCGAATAAAAAGCAGTTCCCTGTATTTTGGCAGAGGCCATAATTCATCATCTACCAACAATTCCAGTTTGTCAACGTGATACCGGATGGTTTCGAAAAATGGAATAATGGTTTGATTGTATTCAAATGCTTTAGCTTCCAGGTTTTCGATTTTATTAGCCAATTTTCTACTTTCGACCATTTCATGCACCAGGGTGCGGATGATTGATATATGTTCCGAAATCTCTTTAATATTCTGCATCTGGTTATTCGAAAGCTTCACAAAAGTTTTATTATCAAGCACTTCTTTCAAACCCTTTACATTATCGATCAAGGTATTTTGATATCTTATGGCTGTTGGAATAATATGATTGATTGAGAGGTCACCAATAACTCTTGATTCAATTTGAACTTTTTTAAGGTAGTTTTCTAGGCTGATATCCAATCGTGCCAACAATTCTCTTTTGCTTAGAACCTGGTGATGTTCAAATAAACTTACTATTTCAGGTTTAACCGTAACCTTCAAAGCATCAGGAGTTGAGGAAATATTGGAGAGGCCTCTTTTAATTGCTTCCTGGATCCAGTCATCACTATAACTGTTACCGTCAAAACGTATTTTTCTTGATTCAGCAATATATTTCCTGATTACTTCATAAATGGACTCTTCCTTTTTCCGTCCTTGTTGAAGCATGGAATCCACTTCTGCTCTGAAGATCCGCAATTGGTCCGCTACAATAAGGTTAAGTGCAATCATTGGTTTAGCACAACTCTCGGAAGAACCCACTGCCCTGAATTCAAATTTATTCCCTGTAAAGGCAAAAGGTGAAGTCCTGTTTCTATCCGTATTATCCAGTAAAATTTCAGGTATTTTAGGTATATTCAATGCAGCCGGGATTGAATTACCAGGCTGCTTTTTAGCAATTCCCGTTGAATTTTCAACTTCATTTAAAATCTGGCTAAGCTGGGAACCAATAAAGACTGACATGATGGCCGGCGGAGCTTCATTTGCGCCTAAACGTAAATCATTGCTTGCAGATGCTATACTTGACCTGAGCAAATCAGCATACTGATCAACGGCTTTAATGATATTTACCAGGAAGGTGAGAAACTGAAGATTAGAACCAGGGGTATTTCCCGGGGATAGGAGGTTTGCACCGGTATTAGTTTGCAAGGACCAGTTATTGTGTTTCCCGGAACCATTGATGCCTTGATAGGGCTTCTCATGCAGCAGAATCGTAAGGTTATGTCTTTTGGCTACTTTTTCCAGTATGTGCATCAACAACTGGTTGTGATCGACTGCCACATTAGTTTCCTCAAAAACAGGGGCACATTCAAACTGGCTTGGAGCAACTTCATTATGCCTTGTCTTAACCGGGATACCTAGCCTGTGAGCTTCATATTCAAATTCTTTCATGAAATCCATAACCCTCTCAGGGATGGTTCCAAAATAATGATCTGAAAGTTGCTGATCCTTCGCAGAAGCATGTCCAAACAGCGTGCGACCTGTCAGGGCCATATCAGGCCTGGCGTGAAAAAGAGCTGTATCTACCAGGAAATATTCCTGCTCCCAGCCAAGGGTAGCAATGACCTTTTCAACAGAAGAATCGAAATATTTGCAGACAGCTGTAGCTTCCTTATCCAAGGCATGCAGCGCTTTCAGCATAGGTGTCTTATAATCAAGAGCTTCCCCGGTGTAAGAAACAAATATTGTGGGGATACACAAGGTATCATCCATGATGAATGCAGTTGATGTAGGGTCCCATGCTGTATACCCCCTGGCTTCAAAGGTATTTCGGATTCCACCGCTAGGAAAACTGGAAGCATCCGGCTCTTGTTGTATCAGCTCATTACCGCTGAAATATTCAATAGCTTTCCCATCCCCTACCGGGTTTAGAAACGAATCATGCTTTTCGGCAGTGGCTCCTGTTAATGGATGAAACCAATGGGTATAATGAGTTGCACCCTTAGAAATTGCCCATTCTTTTAAAGCATTGGCAACCTGATCAGCTAAATTACGATCAATCTTATCTCCTTTGTTTATTGAAGCCTCTAAGCTTTCAATAGATTTCTTGGAGAGATATTCCGTCATCACTGCCGGACTGAAAGTAAGTTCACCAAAATAATCCGAGATTTTCTGAGTCTTATTTTCCGAAATTCTCCTGGACCTGGAAATTGCCAGTTCAAGTGCTTTAAACCGAATATTTGACATAGTTCTAAAGATATTAGCCTGGTAAAATTAAAGAAAGGGCGCAAAGTGAGACCTGCTGAGACTCGTAAGTTTTAAACATCCCATTAACATCATACTTTTCTTTTTCTGAGTATTACCAATCCGAGGAATGTTAGTGCTCCATTGACAAGAAGCAGTTCAAAACCAATCTTATACCCGCCAAAGAGTAATTCAGAATTCTCACTCAGGAAGTAACAGATGATTGGCGATAAACAAGCAATGACGGGCACCCAAGCATCTTTTACCTGCTGTTTCGTAAATAATCCGAATGCAAAAAGACCCAACAATGGCCCGTAGGTATAACCTGCAACTGTAAAGAGTTTATCGATCACAGCCCTGTCATTAATCGCTCTGAAAACAATAATGACTATCAATAAAAGGATTGCAAAGCTAATATGAACCCAATACCTGATCTTTTGCTGTGCCTTTTCATCAAGGTGGGTTTTCTTCTGAAGTCCCAGGAAATCGATTGAAAAAGAAGTAGTTAGTGAAGTAAGTGCTCCATCGGCACTAGGGTAAGCAGCTGAAATCAAACCAATAATGAAAATGAGTCCGGCTAAAGGGCCAAGGTGATTGATAGCGATGGTAGGGAAAAGGTCATCAGATCGCTCAGGGAGTGTTATTGCATGTTGTGTTGCGTAGAGAAACAATACAGCACCCAGGAACAGGAACATTAGATTTACAAATATCAGCACTGTACTGAAGCTGAACATATTTTTCTGTGCTTCTTTGATATTTCTGCAACTCAGGTTCTTTTGCATCATTTCCTGGTCGAGCCCGGTCATCGCAATGGCAATGAACATCCCGCTCAGGATTTGTTTCAGGAAATAATGCTTACTCTGCCAGTCAGTTTCAATCATTTTTGAATAGTCACTGTTCACAACGGTGGTGATCATTTCACCAAATCCAAAACCCAGGTCTTTACTTATCAGGTAAATCGACATTCCTACTGCAATCAGCATGAATGTGGTCTGTAAGGTATCAGTCCAGATAATGGTCTTGATCCCCCCTTTGAAGGTATAGAGTATAATGAGCAGAATAAATATTGAGACAGTTAATCCGAAAGGTACATTCCAGGCATCAAATACAAATATCTGAAGCACATTAACTACCAAAAACATTCGGAAAGAGGCGCCAATAGTCCTGGAAAGGATAAAGAAGAAGGCTCCGGTTTTATAAGACCAGAATCCAAACCTTTGTTCAAGATAGGAATAGATGGATGTCAGGTTCAGACGGTAATACATTGGCATTAAAACGGTTGCAATCACCAGGTATCCGAAAAGGTATCCAACCAGCACCATAAAATAAGTGAATCCTGTAGTACCAACCCATCCGGGAACCGACATAAAAGTAACACCTGAAAGAGATGCCCCTATCATACCATAAGCCACTACATACCATGGAGATGTCTTATTTCCAATAAAGAAGGATTCATTATTTGCCTTCCGGGCTGTGAGCCAGGTGACATAGAAAAGGAGGGCTGTGTAGGCCAGGAAAGCTATAAAAATGGTTGAAGGGGTCAAACGTCGGTTTATTTGATGGGTTTATCCAAAACTAATTCATTCACAAAGCTAATTAAATCAGGATACACAAAATCGGGCAATTCACTGCAAACCCTAATTTCCATAGCGTCAGAAGAAATCAGCACATTTGTCATATCCAATCGCCTTCCAAATAACATATCGGAGAAGGTATCTCCTACCATAATGCTTTTCTTGAAACGGATTTCCGGGAATTCTTTCCTGGCTTTAAGTCCAAGCCCGACAGCCGGTTTCCTGGTGAAACTTCCGGTATGATTGAGATCAGGACTAAAATATACCTTGTCTATCCTCCCCCCTGCCATTGCAATATCATTGATCATCTTTTCATGGATTTTATTCAGATCAGATGAAGTCATGACTCCTCTTCCAATTCCTTGCTGGTTGGTAACTACCAATATTTTTTGAAACAGACTACTTGTCATGGCAAGTGCTTCCTTTACCCCGGGCAGGAATTCAAATTGTTCCGGTGATTTAATGTAATCCGCTGGTATCCTGCGATTGATAACACCATCCCGATCAAGGAAGAGTGTCCAGTCTCCACTAACGATCCCTGCGGCCAATTTGTTTATTGGATTATTCATTTTTCGGAATTTCCTTTCTTGCTTTTTCCAGGTCTTCAGGTATCCCAATATCAATGAAATAATCATTGTAAAGGACTCCATATACTTTTTTTGTCTGGCAGCTCAGTGGCAAAAGGTCATGTTCCAGCGAAAACCGACCTTTAAAGCCACTTTTTTCAATTAAATCTCTTTTAAACAGGTAAATACCTCCATTAATTAAACCAGGTTCCATGGAGGAATCTTTTTCACTAAAACTAGTAATCCTTCCATCCAGGTTTGTCTGGATTCTCCCATATCGACCTGCATCAGGAACCTCCCTCATGGCAATTAAGGCATCTGCATCTTTTGTTATTTGAATTTCAATCATCCTATTGATATCCACAGGAAAAAAGGTATCTCCATTCAGCACTAACACTAAATTAGTTTCACACAGATCAAGTGCTTTCATGATGGCTCCACCGGTTCCCAATGGCTCATCCTCTATGGAAAACTGAATTGAATATTTTTTTGAGTGAACCTGAAAATGGCTGATAATATGCTCTTTAAGGTAACCAACTGAGACAATCACATGATTAAAGCCCTCTTTTTGAAGGTATTCGAGCTGATAATCAAGGAATGGTTTTCCTGCAATCGGTGCCATGCATTTGGGTATATTTCCGAGTACTCCTTGTAACCGGCTACCCAATCCACCCGCTAAAATGATAACATCGGCCATGTAGGTTTGTTTTAAATGTCAATTGAAATGGTATGAGAATGGTTTCTATTTTCCTTTTGGGAATAAGCCACTTTCAACTATCTGACAAATAATATGGCCAATCATAATATGTGCCTCCTGAATCCGGGGTGTTTCAGTAGATGGTACTTTTAGAAGGAAATCAGAGAATGAAGCCAGCTTTCCACCGGTAGCCCCGGTAAATGCAATGGTTTTCATTTTTTTCAATTTTGCTTCTTCAAAGGCCCTGATAACATTACGTGAGTTACCTGAAGTCGATAATCCTATCAGAATATCGCCTTCTTTTCCAGTTCCCCTGACCATCCTGGCATAAACTTCATCGAAAGAATAATCATTTGCTACGGCTGTGATATAGGATGAATTCACATGCAAAGCTTCAGCATTCAATGGTTCCCGGTCATAATTGAACCGACCTGATAGCTCAGCAGCGAGGTGTTGAGCATCAGCAGCGCTTCCTCCATTTCCACAAAATAAAGCTTTTCCTCCTGATTCAAAGCAATTGATTAATTGACGGGCTGATTCGCCTATTGTTTGAATAAGGTATTCATCCTCAAGAACTTTTGTTTTTACAAAAATGGATTCACGGATAGACGCTATAATAATGTCTTTCATTGTGTAATTAGCAGGTTAGGATCAGTATGGGTTAAAGATCGGGGAAATCAGCTCAAAGTCAGGAAATGATTGACTTGAAAGGAACAAAGATAGGGGTTGATTTATTAACTCTGATGCAGACAGGAAATTGTACATTGAATTTCTTGAAGGCCAATGTTAAATAGTCCATGTTCGTAACCCACAAGAAGTAAATTCATAGGGTTGAACGAATCCGCCGAATCTGAGCAATGCATTTTGGACAGTAAAGCGACTGTTCCCCGGGCAATAAAAGGCCATAAATCCACCGCCACCGGCACCGGATATTTTTCCACCTGTTGCCCCATTATTCATAGCCGTATCATAGATTTCCTCGATAAATGGATTTGTAATTTCCTCTGCCATTTGTTTCTTATAATGCCATCCATAATTCAATATCTCACCTATCTTATCCAGATTCCCTTTAAGAAGTGCTTCCTTCATCATGATGGCCTGTGTCTTCATCTGATGCATGGCTTCCACTGATTTTATATTTCCCTCTTTCACATTTTGCTGCTGTACACTTATAATGTTTGCAGACTGACGGGTTGTGCCGGTATAATAGAGTAAAAGATTATTAGTTAGCTCATTCAGATAGTCATCCTTAATTCTTAATGGATTCACCACTACATGATCCTGTCCGGAAAACTCCATGAAATTTACCCCTCCGAATGTGGCGGAATATTGATCCTGTTTTCCTCCTGCCATTCCAAGGTCAATTCTTTCGATAGCATAAGCCAGGTGGGCGATATCATATTCACCCAGTGGCAAATGAAGCCATTCTGTAAAAGCTCCGAGAATAGCTACTGCAAGCGTGGATGAGGTACCTAATCCTGATCCCACAGGGGCATCCAGCATTGTTGTGAGCCTAAAAGACAAAGGTTCCCTGATAAAATCATCCAACATCCTGTTATAAATACCGGTCTGTAGTTCCCAGCCTTCCTGGATATTTGCTTTTTCCCCGGCTTCAAAAGACACTGAAAGGCCTTTATCCGGTTGCACCAGTGTCACCAATCCGTCAGTTGTAGGTTCTATACTTGCATAAGCATAGAGATTCAGTGTAATGTTTAAAATTGCACCTCCATAAAGATCACTGAAAGGTGAAACATCGGATCCTCCGCCGGCAAGACTTAATCGTAAGGGTGCTTTACTTCTTATTACCATTCTCCAACTTTATTGTGCAAGTATCTTGTATTTAAATTTCCTGCCATCGATTTGTACTTCCACAACATAGATTCCAATTTCCAGTTTTGGAATTTGAATCTCTGAAATATCATTACCAATAACCCTTTCGTGAGCAAGATGTCCGTTCATATCCATCACCCTGACAAATCCTGAATTTATTGAATCAGGCAGCATTATGGTGAACCCCGATCGACTGGGGTTAGGGAAAATAATCAAAGGTTCTGTGAGAGGCGTCTGTTGAGGAGGACCTAAAAGTTCCACCCTGTTACACTCTGATTCAACACTGCAGGAATTCATACTTCTCAGGCACACACTATAAGCAGCAGGAACCTCAAAAGTATGTTCCGGTTCAAACTCAGTAGAATAAGTTCCATCCCCGAAATCCCAAAGCCAGGTTGTTGCATGCTGCGAAAGGTTTGTAAACCTGACGATGGAATCATCAACAACTTCAAAGGAAAAATGTGATAACACCTCCCTGCAAACTTCTACATCTTCACAATATACAGAGTATCCACATGGATTGAGTGCTGACAGGCATACCTGGTAGTTCCCTGAGAAAGAATAGGAATGCACAGGATTCTCTTCTGTTGAAACTATTCCATCTCCAAACTCCCATAACCAGCCTGTTGTATTTTGAGATGCATTAGTAAAGCTAACAAGACTATCATTCAGGTTACTATGGTGAAATAAGGCAATTGGAGTGGAGCATAGTTCAACTGAATCACAGTAGGTTCCGGAAAAACACATATTACGAGCCGTGAGACATACCTGGTAATTATCATGAGAAAGGTATGTATGGATCGGATTCTGCTGATCAGAATAGGTTCCATCACCAAAATCCCAATTCCATTCTGTTACACCATTTGACATATCATTGAAAGCGATGGTTAGTGAATCTCCGGCTGAATATGAAAATGCTACATTTACAGGATCTGCTGTGCAAGAATCATATACGATAGTGATTACAGGACGTTTGAGTGGATCGGGATGATCATAGGAGCCAAAAACCATTGTTCGATAACGATCCTCTATGATTAACCGGATCATCAGGCCATAGCTCTCTGAAGGATTTTGCAACATATCTTTCACCAATTCTGTAATATCAATATTTGGGTAGTCTTCAACCTGATGGGTTGAGATGGATAAATGTACTTGATTCTCAGCAGTAGTTTGAGGCTGATTATCCCAGGTGATGCCATATTCCTGCCAATCCTGGGTTACCCTTTGTAAAACACATTCATTTTCTCCATACTGATATTGAGCATGTCCACTGATCGTATTGCAATATAGGCTGATATCAGCATGTTGTATTTGTGCACCTTGCGGGATAGAGGAAAGGTCAATTGCCATGAAACTTCTCTGGACAAAGAAAAAGCTCTGTGCAGTAAAAGCATTGGCTATAAAATCCATACTATTTCCGTAATTGGAACCTGGCTGATCCGTCCGGATATTGGCATCTTTTCCGTCTTCAGGCCCGGGATTCAGAACTAAGGTTACTTGTGCCTGCGTATCTAATAGGACTAATAGAAAAAAGAGAAGAGTCGATAGCTTTTTCATAATAAAAGTATTAAGCTGTATTTCAACTAAATAAATATTCAATTATCAAACAGCATACAAGTGAACTGTGAAAAATCCTATAACTCATCATATAACTGGTAGATCTGATCTATCAACAAATCCCATGAAAATCTTTTTTTCTCTTCTTTTACGTTTTCTGTAAACTCAATTTCTTTCTTTTCTTCAAAGTATTTAATCAAAGATAAGGATAAATCCTCAATTTCCGGCTCTACCACATAGCCTACTTTACCATCAGGCACCATTTCCGACAAGCCGCCCACATTAGTGGTAATCATGGGTTTGTCAAAATGATAGGCTACTTGTGTTACCCCACTTTGGGTAGCTTCCTTATAAGGCTGCACAACAATATCAGAGGCACAGAAATAATTAACGATCTCTGTATTGGGAATAAACTGTGTATGAAGCACTACCAAATCACTCAACCCCAGCGATTTGATCATATCAATATACGGGGCAGAATCTATATAAAACTCTCCGGCAATTAGAAGTTTTAAAGGATATTTTCTGAGCCGGGAGTCGGCGAAAGCTTTAAGCAGTAAATCAAGCCCTTTATATTCCCTGATGAATCCAAAGAATAATAAGTAACTGTATTCAGGCTCTAATCCGAGATTTCTTTTGGCTTCTTCTTTAGGAATTGAGGCTCCAAAATTATCATACAGAGGATGCGGATGGTACCGTCTGGGTTTACTTGAATCGAGGTTGCCCAGGTCAGCCAGGACTGCTTTCGACATTGTTATGAATGCGTCGCAGCGTTTGACGAAATACCTGGAAAGCCATTCCCCGCCCGGCATTTTCTCATGAGGGATAATATTATCAGTAATAGCAATCACTTTCGTATGCCTGTTTCTCCTGATAATTCCTGAAATTGATCCCAGGCAGGGTGCCATAAAAGGCATCCAGTACCTGACAATGACTAAATCAGGTCTCAGTTCGGCAATCTCTCTTCCAATCCTGATCCAGTTAAATGGATTAATTGAATTAACGGCAATTTTGATATCAAGGTCGGGAGGTGGGGCTTCAGTTGAGTATTGGGTTTTCCCGGGAAATAGAAATGAGGGATATTGCAGGCTAAAAGTATAGATTTGGACACTGTCGCCCCTGTCCTGGAAAGCTTTGGCTAATCGTTCATTATAGGTTGAAATTCCACCCCCGCGAAAAGGATAGGCAGAACCGATGATAATGACCTTGTAATTCTTTTGTATCAATGAGGATGTAGATTATACAGGGTCAGATCAATTCTTTTTCCACCAGATAGTGATTTCGCTCAGGGGCATTTCGAGCCACCATTTCAGCCAGAAAGCCAGCCAGGAAGAGTTGAGTTCCCAATATCATTGCCAGCAGGCCAAAAAAGAAAATGGGGCGCTCTGTCATTCTGTAGCCGTCCATGAAAAAACGAGTGTAGGTGAGGTAAACAGCAATAACAAAGCCGAAGAAAAACAGGATACTTCCCAATAACCCGAAGAGATGCATAGGTTTCTTGCCGAAACGTGAAACGAACATGATGGAGATCAAATCCAGGAAACCATTTACAAAACGTTCCAGCCCGAATTTGGTGATGCCATACTTACGGGGGCGATGTTCAACAACCTTCTCCCCTATTTTCCTGAACCCAGCCCATTTAGCAATAACAGGAATAAAACGATGCATTTCCCCGTACACTTCAATACTTTTTATCACTTCTTTCCGGTAGGCTTTCAATCCGCAATTATGATCATGCAATTTAACACCTGACATCCAGGAGGTTGTGCGATTAAAGAATTTGGAAGGGATGTTTTTTGATAATGAAGGATCATGCCTCACTTTTTTCCAACCCGATACAAGGTCAAATCCCTGACTGACAATCATTTCATAAAGTCCCGGTATTTCATCCGGACTATCCTGCATATCTGCATCCATGGTAATCACTACATTACCCTGGCAGAGTTGAAAGCCCTGGTTTAATGCAGCAGATTTGCCATAATTTCGTCTGAACTTTATTCCCTTGACACTTGCATCTTCTGCGTGCAACTCTTCAATAACAGCCCATGAGTTATCACTACTACCGTCATCAATAAGAATGACTTCATAAGTAAACTGGTGTGCAGCCATCACTCTATGTATCCATGCACAGAGTTCAGGCAATGACTCATCTTCATTGAAAACAGGGACTACAACTGAAATATCCATTAATTCTCAGTTTTAGTCCAGTACTTGAGTTATAAATTATCTGTTCTCCTTTTAATGAATAGCTCAACAATTAATGCAATGATACCTCCCAAGGAGATTTCCACCAAAACCTTTGATTGCCGAGAAACGGAACCGCTTTTGAATATCTGGTCAATGTTTTTAACTGGTTTCCATTTGCTCATCTGAACCCTTTACCTGACATATATTTTCCATCCAATCCTTGGCTTCTTAATAATGTGTTCTTCATGGCTTCAGGATCAAAAAATGTAGAAAACATAATTGAAAATGAAACCAACAATGCTACAACTATTACAATATAAGCCAAAGAAAAAGCCTTATCCAAAATTGATATAAACCGCCTGACTAGTCAATTTTAAGCAGAATTACAAGTAGCACTATATTAATTGCTATTCCAACAACAAGTAAAAGTATTGGCTTCAATATTCCAACAAATTGAATTCCAAGTATATATAATAAGACAAAAAACAAGATACCTAACTTCCAATCAATCGAGCCTGACCTAATGCATGAACAGAAAACATTTGATTTTGTTTCCATAAGACAAATATTTTTGGGATTCATGCAAAAGTAAGAAAGTAACTGACAAGTCAATAAATTAGCAGTATAGTTATTCAGGAATGAAAAAAAGTGTAATTTTGCAGTGGGTAAGTCTTATACGACCAGCTCCCTCTGAACTCCCCCAGGACAGGAATGTAGCAAGGGTAAGTGGTTGAGCGGTGCGATATAAGTAGCTTACCCATTTTTTATTGGTATTGTTGCATAAAAACAAAAGAATTCAAGAATCCAGAATAGGCATTTGATTATTACAGTCTCCAAAATATTGTTGTTCCAATATTAAGTTCTCATAAGTTACTCACTTTTTGCGAGAACCGCGTTGATGATTCTTATTTTTGCATTATACAACTAAAACATTCAGGCATGAAATTCTTTATTGACACAGCAAATCTGAGCCAGATCAAGGAAGCCAACGCCCTTGGAATTCTCGATGGAGTAACCACCAATCCTTCCCTGATGGCTAAAGAAGGAATCAAAGGGACTGACAATATCCTGAAGCACTATGTTGATATCTGCAATATTGTTGATGGTCCGGTGAGTGCTGAAGTTTTCTCAACTGATTTTGAAGGGATGATCAGGGAAGCTGATATACTATCTGCACTTCATCCTAATATTGTTATCAAGATCCCGATGCTTAAGGATGGAATTAAGGCAATTAAATACCTTTCAGATAAAGGCATAGCTACCAATTGTACCTTGGTTTTTTCAGCCGGTCAGGCAATTCTGGCAGCTAAAGCCGGTGCTACCTATGTTTCTCCTTTCATTGGGAGGATTGATGACTCCGGTGTTGATGGTTTACAACTCATTGATCAGATTGTCACAATTTACAGGATTCATGGTTATGAAACACAGGTATTGGCAGCTTCTATCCGTAATACCCTTCATATTATCAGATGTGCAGAACTCGGTGCAGATGTGGTTACCAGTCCTCTTTCCTCGATACTTGGGTTATTATACCACCCACTTACCGACCTTGGAATTGCCAAATTTGTAGAGGACGCAAAAAAAATGGCATAATAGTCTTTTTGCTGCTACATTGTTTCCTGTCTTAAGATCACTTTCCACATTTAAAGAATCTGGTATATGTTACTTAAAATCTATCCGGAAAACCCTGACCAGCGTGCCATCCGTAAGGTCGTTGATTGCCTGAAAAACGGGGGGATTATCATCTACCCGACTGATACAATTTATGGCATCGGTTGTGATATTTTTAAAAGTAAAGCCGTGGAAAGGATTGCTGAACTTCGTGGTTATAAGCCAGGGAAATCCACATTCTCCTTCATCTGCCATGACATGAGCCAGCTTTCAGAGTTTGTCCGGCCCATTGATAATCACACCTTTAAGATCATGAAGGCAAATCTGCCCGGACCTTTTACCTTTATTCTTGATTCCAATAACAATGTGCCTAAGCATATTCAAAGTAAAAGGCGGACGGTGGGCATCCGTATCCCCGATAATTCAATCATTCGTGAAATTGTTAAAGAATTGGGCAATCCTATAATGTCAACTTCTGTGCATGATGATGATGAAATCCTGGAATATACCACAGATCCGGAACTGATCTATGAGAAATTCCAGGACAAAGTGGATATTGTGATTGATGGTGGTTTCGGCGGAAATATCCCTTCTACTGTTGTGGATTGTACTGGTGATGAATTGGTTGTTACCAGGGAAGGGAAAGGGGAATTGGTTTTTTAATTTGACAATTCGACAATTCGACAATTTGAAAATTAGTCAATTTGAAAATTTGAAAATTAAGGGAGACTTTGGCTTGAAAATGAGGTTAATTGTCTTGATAGCATACTGTGGCAAATAATGGCTATTTTTCGATGTCTGTGAAAAATGGAACGCGGATCCGTCAGCTGACGGACGGATTTCTACGCGGACACCCACGGATTCAATTGACAACTTAAGTTCACTTTAGCTCACTCTAATTCACTCTAGCTCACTCTAGCTCACTCTACTTTAGCTCACTCTAGCTCACTTTAGTTCACTTTAGCTCACTCTTGCTCACTCTGGCACACTAAACTTTACCTGCAAATCAGTCCACAACCCTCTGTAATAAAGGAGATTGCTGTTTTTTTTCTATTTTTTTTGCAAAAATGGGAAATAGTCCTAATTTTGCACCCTCTTTTCGAGGATGATTCGCTAGCTCAGTAGGTAGAGCACATCCCTTTTAAGGATGGGGTCTTGGGTTCGAATCCCAAGCGGATCACAAAAATCTGAAAGTCAGGATGTTATCCTGACTTTTTTTATTTTATCCATCATCTTTGGGATTATAGTGCAAGAATTATTGCAATCAGGATTTGACAAGCCTTGATTTCACCCTTGCATAATCAATATAATATAGTATCCTTACCGAAAAACTATTGGCCTGAGGAGCTCTTAATGTATCCCTTAAATCCTCCCTGTAGCTGAGTTCCATGCGGTCATCATAGGTATTGATGTAGTTCTTCCAAACCAGGCTTATCTCACTGCCAGGGGCAAAATACCATACATATTGAAGATCGGCAGTGAATACATTGAAACTTAAGGATGAATTCGCCGTAAAGTCGCCGCTCTTGAGTGATCCATCCTGTTGTAAGGTATAAAAATCAAAGTACTCAGCCCTCGACCAGTAATGCCGTCCCCTAAGGTTCAACGACATCTTTGTATTGAAAATATACTTGAGGTTCAGGATATTGCTGATACTGGTTACATCCCTCCTTCCAAACCGGATTACTGGCTGTGAAATAGAATCATAATCAGTTTGCACCCATCCATAATCATTAAAATTCTTGTCGTATCCAATCAGCATGCTTACTGTAAACTTATCAGAAAACCGCATCCGTGCCGTGGTTTCCAGGAACCAGGCAAAATTATCATTCCTGGCTGCATTCGATAACCCCAGGCTGTTATGGATTCTGAAAGGTTTACGGTTATCAGAAGCAATTCTCCAATTCATATCCATAGAGGCAGGCTTTACATATTTCCAACCTGGGACACGAGGCTCATAAAAATCAACATAACCCTTTGGATTCGTGCCAAACTGCAGGAAATTAGACCAATAATTGCGGAATGTGGTCATATTGCTTTCCTGTATCCGTATGGAGATGAACTCATTTGCTGTATTCAGGCTCCGATGTAACACTACCAGGTCCGATTGTGAAGATTGCAGCTTCCAGAATGGATCAAACAGGTTATATGAAAGGCGAAGGTAATTCTGTGCCTCGTTATTATTGGAAAGATATCCCATGTCATTGGGATCATATTTTTTGTCAATAGCATCCCTCATCACCTCGTACTGGAATTTGCCCTTAGGCTTGTAGAAAGAAAGAAGGTATCGGTAACCGGTGCGGTTAGCCAGGGATTTCTCCTGGATCTGGCTCATATTGATTCTGCCAAGGAAAGCAATTGAACGACTGCGGGTATTGAGCCTGGTTTCAAAGCCAGTCACATTGGCAAGGTATTTACCATTCGGGACCCAATAATTGGTATTGATCAGGGTAGCATAAGAGTTGTTCTTAAGGTTCTGATCCAGGACAAATACATTATAATTGGTGAAGGGCTGGGTTTGCACCTTTCGTTGGACTCCCGACAGTGTATCTTTCAAGGTTGCATTCGCGGGAGTTGTCATCGCATTAAAAAATCCTACCCCCAGTCCTTTCTGGTTCCTTCCTGATATTTTAGTGGCATTGATAATCCTTGTCTCCGATGGATTCTCAATGATTTTCTCACTTGAAGAAGCTGTTTCATAAGGAGCAAAATAGTTTCGTGGTATGCTTCCAATCCTCCTTGAATAGAAGATTTCGCACTTATTAAACAATTCTGTGGCTTCAGAGAAGAATTGTCTTTTTTCATCATACCTGACTTCGAACGGGGTTAGATTTAGGATGATGTCATCTGATTGCACCTGTCCGAAATCCGGGATCAGCATCATGTCAAGGGTATAACTCTCATTGATTCCATACCTCAGGTCCAGCCCTCCCCTCACTGAATACTCCCATTCTTTTACACCGGGATTCTTTTCGAGATACCCTGCCAGGTAAGGTGTGATTGAAAGCCGGACTGGCGGATCAATATCTTTAATCCCCTGGAGTGTTCCATAATATTTGAAAATATCCTGGTCTTTATTATCAACATACGACCAGGTTGAGTATTCATGATTCCGGTGAAGGTTCCGCCACATGTTGATACCCCAAACCTGTACAGGGGATTTTGGGAATCGCAGGGCTGAATAGGGAATTTTTATTTCAGCAACCCATGAATCTTTATTGATCTGTGTAGCACTTTCCCATACAGCATCCCAGTTAAAGTCCTGACCGATAGCTGAATACTTGCAGTCATTCTGAAGATTTGCCGGGCTAACCTTGAATTCATACATATTGAGACCATCATTATAGGGAAGGATATCTATGGAGATGTAGTCGGTATTCAAAGCTTCAATCTGGTCCCTTTTGCCCAATTCCTGGCAAATGCTATCCGGCTGATTATCAAACATTATGGCGCCAATATACAGTGCTTCATTATCATAAGCGAACCTGATTTCGGTGGGTTGTTGCGGATGTTTGCCGTTTCCGGGTGCATAAACAACAAAATTATTGGCCACAGGTAATGTTGACCAGAAGGCTTCATCCAGTTTACCATCAATCCGCGGAGCCTGAAGTATAGCAGAAGCTGAAATATGTTTCTTTGCAAGGAATAAGGAATCCATTGAGCCTATAGCGGCTGCTAAGCCGGATGTAGCCATAGCAGGTATAAGAGTAATCACAATCAATACAATTTTTAAGACTATGTATTTCAATCGTTTATATATTATCATTTAACTTATTTATTTAGGTAAAAGTATTGAAACTGGTCGATTTCACTATTCATCAGTTTTCAAATATAGGGTTTGGTGAAAACGACTTGAAATTCATTCGGTATACCATAGTATTTACTCGATGAATGATTGGGATACGCAGGCAAAGTCATGTTTAAGGGTGATTACCATGATATCCAAACTTCTTATCCCGATTTATTAACAATTTTTTAATATCCTATTAATATTCATAATTTCGCGTCACCTAATTCAAAAGTACAAATACGTATTATGAAACTTGACAGCATTTTTAGTTTTCTGGTTCCCAAGGACCGCAAATTCTTCCCTTTGTTCAACAAAGCTGCTGATAATCTGGTATATACATCAGAATTATTGATAAAGTTGATTCGTGAAGGTGATATGGAAACAAGGCTTGATTACATTAAGGCCATAAAAGATGCTGAGCATACCGGAGATGAAATTACTAAGGAGTTATTGGATGAGTTAAATGGAACATTTATTACTCCATTCGACAGGGAAGATATTCATGAACTCATTTCAACGATGGACAGTGTAGTGGATTATATTCATACCACTTCCAAGCGGATTCATTTTTATAAGCTCCCAAGTTTCCCCAATGAATTTGTTCAGATAGCGGATTGTATTCATTCGGCTAATAAGGAGATTCAATTTGTCCTCAGAAGTGTCAAGAATGCGAGTGATTTTAACAAATTCCAGGATTCATGCACAAAGATCAACCAACTGGAGAGCACTGTTGATGATATTTATCAAAAATTTCTTTCAGAATTATTTGAAAATGAGACTAATGCTATCAACCTGATTAAAAAGAGAGATATCCTGGCATCATTGGAAAAAGCCATCGATAAATGTGATGACGTTGCGAATGTATTTTCCACGTTAATTGTTAAAATGGCTTAGACAAGTGCAATTCTCAGGCTGAAACTGATTAATTTCGAAGGAATGAACTTCACTTTATTACTAGTTATCGTATCCCTTGCATTTTTGTTTGATTTCATCAATGGATTTCATGATGCAGCAAACTCAATTGCGACCGTTGTATCAACAAAGGTTCTTTCTCCTTTTCAGGCAGTATTATGGGCAGCTTTCTTCAATTTTCTTGCTTATGCGATTTTTGAACTTAAGATTGCTGATACCATTGCTAAAGTTGTTGAAACCGATGCCATCACTTTACAAGTAATTTTGGCAGGCATAATTGCCGCAATACTTTGGAACTTACTCACCTGGTACCTTGGCATCCCTTCAAGTTCAAGTCATACATTAGTGGGAGGATTTGCAGGTGCTGCCATTGCTCATGCAGGCTGGGGAGTCGTCCATTCAGAAAAAATTATAAAAATTGCAGCTTTCATTTTCCTGGCACCAATGCTGGGTATGATCATGTCGTACCTGATCTCTGTACTACTTCTCAATATATTCAGAAAAGGCAATCCTCATATACTTGAAAAATATTTCAAACAATTTCAGCTCTTATCTTCTGCCCTATTCAGTCTGGGGCATGGAGGAAATGATGCACAGAAAGTAATGGGTATCATTGCTGCAACTTTGCTGGTGTATTTCAACGGAGTAGACCCTTCTGATATCCCAGCCTGGGCCCATATCACATTTAATGATGCCGGTAAGATTCATGCGATTCCTCATTGGGTAGTTTTTGGATGCTATGCAGCGATTGGTGCAGGCACTCTATCAGGAGGATGGAGGATTGTGAAAACAATGGGTTCCAAAATCACCAAACTAACTCCATTTGAAGGCGTGGCTGCTGAAAGTGCAGGTGCTATTCTCTTATTTGGGACTGATGCTTTTGGAATTCCTGTCAGCACAACTCATACTATAACCGGTGCTATTATGGGGGTTGGTCTTACAAAAAGAATTACTGCTGTAAGGTGGGGTGTTACTATTAACCTGCTTTATGCCTGGATACTCACAATTCCTGTATCCATGATCCTGTCGGCCCTGATCTATATGGGGTTCAGATTGTTCAATTTTGGTTAGTCTTCCTGGCGGGTTGATAAAAATTCATCGTTCACCAAATATGAGTGAACCAACCCTTACCATGGTACTCCCCTCTTCGACCGCAATTTTGTAATCGCCGGACATCCCCATTGAGACCTCACTGAAGGTCTCTCTTTCTTTGAAATAGTTTGATTTCAGGTATTCATAATGACTTCGGAGGCTTTTAAACTCTTGGCGGACTTGTTGAAAATTTTCAGTAAAAGATGCCATTCCCATTACCCCTTTTATATCGATATTCCTGAGACCTTTAAATTCGTCTGATTCAAGCATCTGGCATGATTCCTCCAGGCTGAGTCCAAACTTTGTCTCTTCCTGGGCAATATAGAATTGTAATAACACTCCCACCACCCTATCCTGGCGCTCAGCTTCCCTGTTAATTTCCTTCAAAAGCCTGAAACTATCCACACTCTGGATAAGTTTAGTAAAAGGAATCAGGCTTTTTATTTTATTGGTTTGCAAATGGCCTATAAAATGCCAATGGATAGCTTCCGGGAGCAAAGGAGCTTTTTGCAGCAATTCCTGAACCCTGCTTTCAGCAAAATCCAAATGCCTGGTATTTTCATATATTTCTCCAACGGAATCTACTGGTTTGAATTTTGAAACTACAATTAATTTTACTTCTCCAGGTAAGGATTGCCGTATGCTGAGAAAATTCTGTATTAAAGTCATTTCCGGAATAATATCTTTTAATAATGTCAAAATTATGCAATTTGATCCTAGGCGAAGATATTACCTATTTATATATGAGTAAATAAATGTTAATAAGGCTTTGAAGTTGGCGTTTAAGATTTAATTTCTTATTCAAATAAACCAAAAAACCATAATAATGGTTATATTCGTGTGATAAAGCCGGAGAAAAAAAATAAACCCATAAACATGAATTTGATTAAGTTCAATAATAATAATTCAGATAAAAGCCCTTCAGGTACACCAAGCCTTTCAAAGATTTTTTTCCTTATTTCTTTGTTTGTAGCTATGTTGACAGTTCTCTGCCTGATAACTTATATCGCTATTTCAGATTATCAACATTATAAAGCTGAAACTGAATCACTCAGGATTAAATTCCCTGAACAACAAAAGCATGAGCTTAAGTACAGGATTCTGGCTGCCAAGGATTATATTCATTTCGTTAGGACCCATTCCGTTGACTTTATCAATGCACATATTAATAATAAAATATCCAAGGCTATTGATTTATTCAACCGTGGAAAGATCATCACACCTGGTGAACCTTTGAAAATAAAACCCGAAATTGCAGATAGTCTTTACCTGTTATTTCTTACTTCCAAGTTACAGATAGCCATTTCAGATTCAACAGGTCAGCCTGTCTTTACCAGTGAACCCGATTCATCTGTTGAACTCACAAATAGTTCAATTTGGAAGAGATATAAAGAGTTCAGCGCAACCTCCAAGTCCTCTCCAATTTTTGATGGCTGGAAATATTTTGCACAAAATAAACAGCCAAAATGTATTTCATTCGGTACTATTCCTGGCAGTAACTTCCAACTTCATGCTGTTTACCAACTGTCTGATTCTACCAGTCTGATGCAGGAACTGGTATTGGATAGTCTTGTTACCATCAGGTATGAAAATGGAGAATACATTTTCATCAATACTTTTGATGGATTTGGGTTGATCACTAAAGGTGTTTTGCAGCATATACCACTTAAAATTACTCAAGGACAGGATACAAACTGGATCAATATCTTTCAGAAAGAACTGGAGTTTGCCAATAGTCTTTCAGGTAATTACCTAAATTATTCCTGGGCAAAGGATTCTTCATCAGGTTATTCAGAAAAAGTATCCTATATATCCGGTATTGCTGATTGGAAATGGATTTTAGGAACAGGGATGCATACCAATGATATCCATCCCATCTTACAGGCCAGGAAAGCTGAACTCAGGCAATCGATGATTTCAAAATTTATCAGTCTGGTCATATTCATGATTGTATTGGTTCTCATCATATACTTCATTACCCGGTATATAACCAATCTTTCATCGTCAAATATCAGGTTATTTGTAAAATTCTTCAAGAATGCATCTATAAACTTGCAGCAAATTGATGAGTCACAGATCCATTTCAGGGAATTTCAAACCCTGGCAAAAGCAGCCAACCATATGATCAGTGAGCGCGATCGTATTAAAACTGATTTAGAAACTGAACAAAGCAGGTTAAAGTATATGATCGACTCTATTCCTGATATGATATTTTTCAAGGGTACTGATAGCCTTTTTGTTGGATGTAATAGGGCTTTTGAGAAATACATCGGAAAAAAATCTGCCGAAATCCGTGGTTTAACTGAATATGATCTTTTCTCAAAGGCACATGCTGATCTTTATACTGAAACAGACAGAAGGCTGATGAGTAACCTGGAACCTATCCGATCCACTGACTGGGTTACCTATCCAGATGGCAGGAAAGTATTGGCAGACACCTTAAAAACACTTTATTTTGATACAGAAGGAAAGGTTTTAGGAATTATCGGCATAAGCCGGGATATTACTGAAATGGAGGAAACCAGGCAGCGATTGATCATGGCAAAAGAAAAAGCCGAAGAATCTGATCGGCTGAAGACTGCTTTTCTTGCTAATATGTCTCATGAGATTCGGACTCCCATGAATGCAATTATCGGATTCTCTGACCTGCTTTCCGATGAGGATCTTGCACCAGAGGACCGGGAAGATTTTATCTCAAAAATTAAATTATCCGGCGAATCATTAATGAATATCATCAATGACATTATTGATATTGCAAAAATTGAAGCCGGTCAACTTAAAATAACTGATGCTGAATGCGATATAGATAAATTACTGGCAAACCTTTATGGTACATTCTCTGAAATAAAGAATAGAAGCCATAAGAGTGAACTGGAATTAAAACTTAATCTCCCTTCATCTGATACACCCCTGGTTACCATTGCAGACCCATTGCGATTGCACCAGGTTTTAACGAACCTTTTGAGTAATGCATTAAAATTTACCGAGTTCGGTCAGATTGAATTTGGCTATACCTTTAAGGATTCCATTATTCAGTTTTTTGTCCGTGATACGGGCATTGGGATATTGCGATCAAAGCAGCAGCTTTTGTTCCAACGTTTCAGTCAGCTGGATCAAAGCACAACCAGGAAATATGGAGGCACCGGACTTGGATTAGCTATCTCAAAGAATATTGTTGAATTGATGGGAGGTTCTATCTGGCTTGAGTCGGAGCCCGGCCAAGGTTCACTTTTCCAGTTTACACTTCCTTACAGGGCTGTAGAAGTAGAAAATATAGCAGCATTTTCTGTTGACGATACCATTAACTGGAAGAATAAAAAGATTCTGATTGCGGAAGATATTGATCAAAATTACATCCTGATGGAAGCAGTTCTGAAGTTTACACAGGTAACCCTTTTGCATGCGCCTAATGGACAGGTAGCCATTGATCTTGTTAAGGAACATTCTGACATCGATCTGATTCTTATGGATATCCAGCTTCCAGTTAAGACCGGTTATGAAGCCATTCAGGAAATCCTTCAGATATACCCTGAACTTCCTATCATCAGTTTTACTGCTTATGCATTACCCAGGGAAAAAGAGAAGAGCCTTGAAGCCGGTTGTGTTGATTTCCTTAATAAACCCATCAAACCCGACCAACTGTTGAACGTGATCAGGAAGTATATGAACTGATAATAGGGATTAGTATTTTGTGATACTGTCCTTTCCTTTGAAATTCCATTCTTTTAAAAAAAAGTATCCCGGGAAAATTGATAAAATCAACATTCCCGGGATATTAAATAATAGGATGATCCTTATCAATCAAGTGAATGAACCACTAATCCACTTCTTAGCTTTGGCTCGAACCAGGTTGTTTTAGGAGGCATTATATTACCGGTATCTGCAATATCTATCAGTTGTTTCATAGAAACCGGATATAAGGCAAAAGCAGCCACATGGTCTCCTTTATCTACCCTTTTACTCAGTTCTGATAAACCTCTTATTCCGCCTACGAAATCAATTCTTTTAGAAGTGCGAAGATCTTTGATATCCAGAATGGGTTCGAGGATGAGATTGGATAAAATGGTGACATCCAGAATACCAATAGGATCAGCATCGTTGTAATGCCCGGGTTTGGCAGTGAGTGAGTACCATTCGCCTCCCAGGTACATTGAAAAGTTGTGAAGTCCAGAAGGTTTATAAATTTCTTTACCGGAGTGTTTGATAATGAAAACATCCTCCAGTTTGGAAAGAAATTCATCTGTACTCAATCCATTGAGGTCTTTGACAAGCCTGTTATAATCAATGATTTTCAGCTGATTATCCGGGAATAAAACAGACATGAAGTAATTATATTCTTCCTTTCCTGTATGAGAAGGATTGTTTTGTTTTTTCTCCAGTCCGACCCTGGCAGCCGCAGCTGTTCGGTGATGGCCGTCTGCAACATAAATACTGGGGATTTCTTTTTCAAAGATTTCTACTATCCTGTTGATGGTATTTTTATCATTGATAATCCAGAAGTGATGCCCGAATCCATCATCTGAAATAAAATCATATACAGCTGCTTCCTTTGTTACAATCGCAGCCACCATACTATCTATTTCAGGATTGGACGGATAGGAAAAAAAGACTGGTTCCACATTTGCATTTGTGATCCTGACATGGATCATTCTGTCTTCCTCTTTATCTTTCCTGGTAAGTTCATGCTTTTTAATGTGATTATTGAAGTAATCTTCAATATGCGTACAACCTACGATACCATACTGGGTCCGTCCATCCATGGTCTGAGCATATATGTATAACTTTTCTGCCTCATCCTGTATCAGCCAGCCATTCTTTTTAAAGGACCGGAAATTTTCGACCACTTTATCATAAACCTCCTGGCTATGTTCATCAATTCCAACTGGAAGGTCAATTTCAGCTTTAGTGACATGAAGCAATGAATATGGATTTCCATCGGCTTCAATGCGAGCTTCATCTGAGTTCAGCACATCATAAGGACGTGAGGCTAATTGTTTTACCAGCTGTACCGGAGGGCGCAATCCCCTGAAAGGTTTAACTATTGACATGGTATTACAGGTTAATTATTAATTAGGACATTGTTTTTCAACACTATAGACTGGTATAAAAAATATTTTGGGCAGATTGAATAAAGCTGCAAAATAATAAAAACCGGCACAATGTGACTTGAACCGGTTAGAAATTATAAAGATTTTTTTCAGAAATATTTGATCTGAAAATGTCAGGTCATTGAAGGACAGGATCAATCGTCATCGGTATCGACTATACCGGCTGATCTTTGCAATGATCCAATTAATGCTCCCAGCATTTTGGTCATTTCCATTAATTGATGCCTTGACTCATCTTGTTCAACTGTTGAAATAAGCTTTTGTTTTTCAGCGAGTGAGGTGTGTACTACACATTCCCTGACCGAACTTTTGGCCATTTTGAGATAATAAATAAACTGGCTTTTGTTCCTGGCTGAACCTTCCGCTATATGGAGGGCAATAGCCTGGGCAGAGTCGTAATATCTTTTAGACAGGGAAGAATGTCCATTCTCGGAGAATATACTTACCTTCTTATAAACCCAATCAATATAATCAAGTGCTTTGTGATAGACCCTGAGGTCTTCAAAGCGAAAAAATGTTGTAGTTTTTTCAAGATCAGTCTCCATGTTAATTAAAATTTAAGTTTGATGGGTTTTTGGTAACATCCGAAAATACTAATACGCAGATTTGGTAATAAAAACATGCTAATATAAAGAAAAAAATAAATAAAATAATTCAAGGCAACCTGATTTCTTTGTTTTTTTTAAAAATCTAGAGTTTCTTATTTCACGAACATCGCAAAACAAAAGAAAAAAAAACTTCTATTCTATTGGAAATCAGGTTGCCTTATTACACTTTTTAATCAAAATACCCGAGGTCGTCTACTATTTATTGACCTGGAATGATTTGTCACCCTTTTCAAAGAAATCAACTATTTGGTTGGCAGCAGCTAATCCGGCATTATTATTTGCTTCAGAAGTCTGTGCCCCGATTTTCTTAGGGGTAAAGAAGAACCTCCCGGAAAATGTTTCAGCAATCATCGATTTACAATCGGGTTCCACATCAGAATAGTATTTAAAATCAGGCCTGTCTGTGAAAATCTTAACCAGAGATTCTTCATCAACAACTTCCTTTCTGGCGGTATTTACCAGGGTAGCACCTTTAGGCATTTTTGAAAGGAGGTCGTAATTGATAGACTTCTTGGTATTAGCATTTGCCGGCATATGCAGAGAAATATACTGACATGTCTGGTATAATTCATTGGCCGTTGCCATCCAGTGGATTCCTTCTGCATTCATGGTTTCTTCTGATACAAATGGATCGTAGGCATAAACTTCCATTCCAAATCCTTTGGCAATGGTTGCTACGGCTTTTCCAACATATCCGAAGGCATGTAAACCCAGTTTTTTCCCTTTCAATTCAGTACCTGAGGTGCCATTATAATTGTTACGGGCAGCCATTACCATCATACCAATTGCGAGTTCTGCAACGGCATTTGAATTCTGACCGGGGGTATTCATTGCGACTACTCCTTGTTTTGTTGCGGATTCAAGATCAATATTGTCATAACCAGCTCCTGCCCGAACAACAATCTTTACTTTTTTGGATGCTTCAAGTACATCTTTATCGACAATATCGCTACGGATGATGATGGCATCGGCTTCTGCAGCAGCAGCAATTAAATCTGATTTCAGAGTATAGTTCTCCAGTAGCAGTAACTCATACCCGGCATTATCAATAATCTTGCGGATACCTTCTACTGCAACTTTGGCAAAAGGTTTTTCTGTTGCAACTAAAATCTTTCTCATAGGTATGTTTTTAGTGTAAGAATGGACATTTAACCATTAACTGTCCGGATCAAATCAATTAAGCGTGGATATTCTCAAATTCATTCATACAATCGACCAATGCCTGGACACTTTCAATAGGTAGTGCATTGTAAGCTGAAGCCCTGAAACCTCCAACTGACCGATGGCCTTTGATACCAATCATTCCTTTGGTTTTGGCGAATTCCATGAAAGCGTCTTCCTTATCGGCATACTTTTCTTTCATGACAAAGCAAATATTCATGATTGAACGGGCTTCCTTCACGGCGGTACCGACAAACATCCTGCTATTATCAATGGCATTATACAGAAGGTTGGCCTTTGCATTGTCAAGCTCTTCCATTTTCTTTACACCACCCATATCCTTTACCCATTTAAGGGTTTCCTTTAAAGTGTAGATATTAATACAAGGAGGTGTGTTGAACATAGATCCTTCTTTAATATGTGTGCGATAATCAAGCATAGTAGGAATAACCCTTTCAACTTTGCCCAGCATATCTTCACGAACAATAACGAAAGTAACACCAGCAGGACCTGCATTTTTCTGCGCGCCACCATAAATCATGGCATATTTTGAAACATCAACCGGACGGCTTAGGATATCGCTCGACATATCAGCAATCAATGGAACCTTACAATCAAAATCTGTTCTGATTTCTGTCCCATAAATCGTATTATTGGTAGTGATATGGAAATAATCTGCGTCTGCAGGAACTTCCCATCCCTGGGGAATATATGTGAAGTTTTTATCAGAAGATGAGCCCACAACAGCTACTTCTCCAAATAATTTAGCTTCCTTAATAGCTTTCTTTGCCCAAACACCTGTCTCCAGGTAGGCAGCTTTCTTGTTCATAAAATTGAAAGGCACCATGCAGAACTGAAGACTGGCTCCACCTCCAAGGAAGAGAACCTGATAACCTTCAGGAATATTTAGTACTTCTTTAAAGAGACTAACTGCTTCATCCATTACAGCCTGGAAATCTTTGCTTCTATGAGAAATCTCCAGAATTGACATCCCAATTCCATTGAAATCAAGAATTGCTTTGGCAGTATTCTCAATAGCCACCTGGGGAAGGATACATGGACCGGCATTAAAATTGTGTTTTTTCATACGAAAAAGGTTTAGTTAATTCTTTAAAAAGTTATTATTCTGTGAGTTGACTAACAATCAAAAATAACTGTTACTCTTATAGATACCTTCTGAATCTTGATACAAAGCTATAAAACAAATAATTCATTCAAAAAAAAATCAGATACTTTTTATACTCATTCCTGGAAGGTTTGCGAAAGCAATTCTGAATAGAAAAAGTTATCCCGGAAAGAAGTCTTGCAAACCCTTTCAAATTCAGCATTTCCAATCGAAATGAAGATTAGAAACAAGCCTTTAAAACATGAAAATCATCTCGTTTTGGCTTTCTTTCCGGGAGCTTGGAGGGTTGGATTCTCAACCATAATATCTTCTGCCAGAACCCAGTATCCTTCTTTAAAAATATAAGCATCATATGTATCTCCAGCAGGGACATAAAACCTTCCTATTCCTGTCAAACTAGGATCCATTGGTGCCAGTCGGTCCATTACTATCATCCATTCAGGTACTTCCCTGGTTCGACGCCCTTTCTGAACCATCAATTTCTGGTAATCATACCTTAATAATGCATTTGCATTTTCAGCATACTCAATGAGAACCCTTGATTTTAATCCTTCCTTGGTTTTAAAAACAGCTTCACCAAGAAAAGGAGTGCCTGAATCATCAAAGCTTAGAATATCAATTATTTTGAAATTTGAGGTCGCATTATGTCCATCCCAACCTAACAGTGTATAATAGGTTCTATGATTGTAAGACTTTTCGACAAGAGAATAATATATGGCACCATACCATTGATCCAGGGGAATCTTCTCCTTTGGAAATCCGGTAAGGTTGGATTCTCCTGACTTCATCAAAACGATATTACCCCTTTCTGTCAGCAGAATACCATTATAATGAAAGAATCCTTCTGAAAGTGGAACATTCCAGGTAAAAAGCCTGAAGCGGGAGTCTTTGTCCTTGAGTTTTGATATTCCTTTCAGCGAATCAAATGGATATTCAAAGGCTCCTTCCGAAGATAGCACAGCCATGAGTTTATTTGTCATTTTCTCATTAAGCTGTAGTTTTACAGAGTCACTTTTAGTTTTCCATAGTTGAGTCCCCATTTTCACCAACGTGTCTTCCTGCTGCTGAAATTCGCCTGGAATCTGAGCCTTTAAAGATTTATGGCCTGAAATAACAAGCAAGAATATGATTAGAATGAAGCTGTTTTTTAAACTCATAAGTATTGTAATGAATTATCATACAAAAGTATACGATTAAGCGGTAATTTTGCTATCCAAATCGCCTGATGCAAGCCCGGTACCCGGATTCAGGGAGAAGTTACTGATTATCAATCCTTCCGGTTTGAAGATTACTGTTGAATATTAACAAAGTCTCTTAAAAGGAAGACCCATAAACACCTCAAAATATGACAACAGTTCCAACCCTGGAAAATAGAATTCAGAGTTTCGTTCGCCTGGGCACCATTATTAAAGAGTACTACCTTGGCATTCTTTCAGGGACATCAAATGAATGTGTTATACTGGATTCTGCAATCGCTAAGGCATCCCTTATGAATCCCTGGTTTACAGGTACCAACATCCATTTTGCGATGTCAACATGGGCTGAAACACTCACAGAATCGAATTTGCAGCAATGGATATTTCCCTATAGCGGGTCAATGGATCCGGTTGTGATGAAAAAAATTGCTGTAATCATGGCTGGAAACATTCCCCTGGTGGGCATGCATGATTACTTATGTATACTTCTTTCAGGAAATAAATTCATTGGGAAACTTTCAAGGAATGATTCCATTCTTTTGCCAGCGATTCATGAACTTCTTTGCACCATCGAACCAGGGTTTATTCAAATGGTAGAATTTGAAAATGAAAAGCTGAAAGGGTATGATGCTGTGATTGCTACTGGCAGCAATAATACTGCCCGCTATTTTGAGTATTATTTTGCAGATGTTCCTCATATTATAAGGAAAACCAGGAATGGGGTAGCCATTATACAAGGTAATGAGACGGAGAAGGATTTGCAGGCATTAGGAATTGATATTTGCCAGTTCTTCGGATTAGGCTGCAGAAGTATCTCAAAAGTTTACCTGCCCCGTGGATATAATCCTCAATTGATCCTGGAGGCCTGTACTTCATTTTCAGCACTTCTCAATGATCACCATAAGTATATGAATAACTACATTTATCAAAAGACGATTCTTCAGATGAACCTGGCTTACTTTTATGACAATGGCACCCTTATTATGGTTGAAAATGATGCTTTTGCTTCACCGGTTTCCGTTGTAAATTTCGGCTATTATGACAGTATTGAGGTGCTGGATACTTTCCTTGAAGCAGAAAGCTCCAATATTCAGTGTATTGTAATGGCCGGACATCCGGATGGTAAAACAGAGCCGGGAACCTCCCAGAAACCAGCATTATGGGAGTATGCAGATGGAGTAGATACATTAAAATTCCTCATTGGACTATGATTTCAATGCTTCTTTGCAAGAAAATTCCAACAATATTTGTTTCTATTTAAAAAAAGCATAATTTTGCAGCCCTCAAATAAAGCAGGAAATTTATATGAAAAAAGACATCCATCCCAAAGAATACCGACTGGTCGTATTTAAAGATATCTCAAATGATCATTCATTCATGACCCGTTCAACGGTTGCCACTAAAGAATCAGTTGTTTGGGAAGACGGCAAGGAATACCCACTTGTCAAGCTTGAAATTTCAAACACCTCTCACCCTTTCTATACTGGTAAGATTAAACTGGTTGATACTGCCGGTCGTGTTGATAAGTTCCGTCAGAAATTTGAGAAACATCTCCAAATGAAAAATAAAGCCAAATAAAACGGCTTTCCAGATATAAAAGCTGCCTTGATGGCAGCTTTTTTTTTACCAATATTCTCTAATTCCCTTATTTTTATCTGAACAACGCAGGAATTACCTTGTTCTCCTTCTGTGGCATGATTATTGACTTTTCCTCACCACTCATCCTGATAGCAGGAGGTTTCGGGTGTATGTCATAATGACATGTCCTAATAAGTTTATAATTTGAAAGAAAAAGATGTCGAACTTGCTTGAAGATGAAACTGAATTCATTCCTTTGCTTTCAGCGGAGGACGAAGAATTAATCAATGCAGAAAAAGTACCTGCAGATTTACCCATATTACCTTTACGAAATACTGTTCTTTTTCCCGGTGTTGTGATTCCCATCACAGTTGGAAGGGATAAATCAATTCGACTGATAAAGGAATATTATAAAGGAAGCCGGATCATTGGAGTTGTTTCCCAGAAAGATCCTGAAATCGAAGACCCGGCATTTGAAGATCTCAACAGGATTGGTACGGTAGCCTATATTATCAAAATACTCCAGATGCCTGATGGCAATACTACCGCCATTATCCAGGGAAAGAAACGATTTGAATTAGGGAATCTGCTTCAGAGTGACCCTTATTTCAAGGCCTCGGTTGCTGAGTTTGATTCTCCTTCTGCCTATTTAAAGGATGACAAATCTTTTGAAGCACTTATAGCTTCCATCAAAGATTTATCTATTCAAATCATCAGCCAGTCACCTAATCTGCCCAGTGAAGCGGCTTTTGCAATAAAAAACATTGAGAGTTCTGTCTTCCTGGTGAATTTTGTAGCTTCTAACCTTAATATTGAGCTTTCAGAAAAGCAGAACTTACTTGGTATAAAGGATCTGGATCAGCGGGCAAATATGGTATTGTCGCTGCTTACCAAGGAATTACAAATGCTTGACCTAAAGAACCAGATCCAGAATAAAGTGAAGGTTGATATGGATAAGCAGCAGCGTGATTATCTGTTAAACCAGCAACTAAGGCTTATCCAGGAAGAACTTGGAAATAATCCCAATGAGCAGCAGCTGAATGATTTAAAACAAAAGGCTGCTTCCAAAAAATGGCCCGAATCTGTAGGGGCTACATTTGACAAGGAAATGAGCAAAATCATCCGGATGAATCCTGCTGCAATGGAATATTCCATGCAGTTGAATTACCTGGAAGCTATTGTTGATCTGCCATGGGAAAGCTATACAGAAGACAATTTTGATCTGAAAAATGCCCAGGATGTTTTGGATAAAGACCATTACGGAATGGACAAAGTAAAGGAACGTATCATTGAATACCTTGCAGTGCTTAAGCTCAAAGGTGACATGAAATCACCCATTCTTTGTTTGGTGGGCCCTCCGGGTGTTGGTAAAACTTCCCTCGGAAAGTCTATCGCCAAAGCATTAGGACGCAGTTATATTCGAATGTCTTTAGGGGGCCTGCATGATGAATCAGAAATCAGAGGCCACAGACGCACCTATATTGGAGCTATGCCCGGCAGGATCATACAAAGTATTCGGAAAGCAAAATTTTCAAACCCTGTATTTGTTCTTGATGAAATCGATAAAGTTTCAGGTATGACGGTAAATGGTGACCCTTCGGCTGCTTTGCTTGAAGTACTGGATCCTGAACAAAACCTGGCTTTCTACGATAATTTCCTTGAAATCGAATATGACCTCTCTAAGGTAATGTTCATTGCCACAGCCAATACATTGAGTACCATCCATCCCGCTCTTCGCGACAGGATGGAGATTATTGACCTGAGTGGTTACTTACTTGAAGAGAAGATTGAAATAGCCAAAAGGCACTTGATTCCCAAGCAATTGAGAGAGCATGGCATGACTACAAAAACGATCTCCTTCCCTAAAGCAACACTGGAGAAACTTATTGAAGACTATACCAGGGAATCGGGTGTTCGTCTGCTGGAAAAAAATATTGCCAAAGTTATCCGAAGCAGGGCAAAATATATTGCTATGAATGAGACTTTTAATAAGTCTATTACCCCTGATAACCTCCAGGGTATTCTTGGAAATTCGATTTTCCAGCAAGAAAAGAGCTTTTCCAATAAAGTTGCCGGTGTGGTGACAGGATTAGCCTGGACTGCAGTGGGTGGTGAGATCCTTTTTGTTGAAGTCAGTTTAAGTCCGGGAAAGGGTAATCTCACAATTACCGGAAACCTTGGAGATGTCATGAAGGAATCAGCAACCATTGCTTATGAATACCTGAAAGCACATGCCTGGATGCTCAGTATTCCTGTTGAAATATTCGAAAAATGGAATGTTCATATTCATGTTCCTGAGGGTGCCACACCAAAAGACGGTCCTTCCGCAGGGATCACAATGTTCACGGCCCTGGCTTCTGCATTTACCCAACGAAAAGTAAAGAGTAAACTTGCCATGACCGGCGAAATCACTCTTCGGGGAAGGGTTCTTCCTGTAGGAGGAATCAAGGAGAAGATACTGGCCGCAAAACGTGCAAGGATTACAGATATCATCCTTTCTTCAGATAATAGAAAAGAGATTGAGGACATCAAGAAAGAGTACATTAAAGGGGTGAATTTTCATTACATCAATGAAATGATCGAAGTGATTGAACTTGGACTTACCAAAGAAAAAGTTGACTCCCCCCTTAATCTGAATTAGCTTAGCTTACTACACAATAAATGAATCGCCCGGGAATCTGTTGCATGACAGTTTCCCGGGCGAAAAGTTTTATTCAGTATTGTGATTAATTAAGCCTCTGCTGTTTATGGCCAGAACACCATATTCATTGTTATTGCCTGATAATTTTAAAAGATTTTACCTGGTTTCCGGAACTAAAGTTTAGGAAATAAAAACCAGAGGGCAAATTACTACCATCCCATTCGAATTCATGGATTCCGGCTGATTGTTTTGGCAGCGACTTCTGAAAAACGACCCTACCCATTGGATCAGTTACAGTTATATTTGAATTAGAAGGCTGGTCAAGTGAATACCTTATAATTACCTGACTATCAAACTGCGTTGGAAATACTGATATTCCCGGATTCTGAGCTTCAGGTTCATCGATAGAGACAATGGTACTGGCTTGTTTTAGGACAATATCATTATGAGGATCAAACTGTAGGTTGGCGGGTTGCTGATCAAATTCAAAAGTAAAAATCTGGTTATTATAACTGTTGAAAACCCTGATTATGGTGTCAGTGAGGTTCATAAAACTGATTCTTAATTCAATGGGCATCTGCCAATAATATAATGAAGCCTGTTGCTGGCGTGCAGTAAAGGTCACCTGCCATTTACCATCCTGTAGGGGTTTAAAAGAATAGACATTTTTATAAGAGGGATGGTTAGGTTTGTATATCCAGGCATCAAAGAACCAATCCAGCTCCTGTTCGGTGACAGTTTCCATCTTGGTTTTAAAATCACCTATTGTTGCAGATTTATATTTGAAATCTACTGTATCAGTTGCATAGGCTTTGATACCTGCAAAATAAAGGCTGTCACCCAATACATATCTTAATTGGTGCAACACACAGCTACCTTTCATGTATGTGATGGCATAATTAAACAAGGTATTGGAACTTGGCGTGTTAACCGCCCAGTCAGGGTTAGAAATTGCCCAACCCGGGTTCGCTGACAGGTAATAGCTGGCATTTCCATCTATTTCATTTTTGTAGGCACTATATCCGGACACATTCTCAGTCCAGTGAGCTTCAGTCCATGTTGCAAAACCTTCATTTAGGAAAATATCTGCCCAGGTAGCACAAGTGATCATATCACCAAACCACTGGTGGGCAAATTCATGCGCTACTAACCATTCGTCCCAGCAATCCGGACAAAGACTGGTTAATGTCTGGTTCTCCATTCCGCCCCATGCAAATTGATTATTTAAAGTGGCAAAACCATTCTTTTCAAAAGGATGATCCCCAAATTCATGAGAAAAGAATGTAGTCATATCCCCTATGATAGCCTCCATAGGTCCGGGGTTTTCATTGTTGTTATAATAGAAACGCATGGGTACCACTTCATTGGTATTGGGGTTGGTCCAATAGACAATATCCAGTTTATAATTCACTTTAGAGGTAAGGATAACAAGGTAAGTTGCCACAGGATCACGGCTTATCCAATGATAGGTAATTGAATTGGTTCCGGGAATGGAATCCTGCAGCCTGCCATTGGAAGCCAATTTGACATTAGCAGGGACCTTAGCCTTAACTGAGACTGTGGCTTTATCACTGGGATGATCGTAACAGGGGAACCATTTCCTTGCACCTTCCGGTTCACAATCGGTGAAAAGGAATCCTCCGGATACATATACTGCATTGTCTTCCACATTATTATGCTGATAATAAATTTTAATCATTGCTATTTCACCAGGCAGATAGGTCCTGTCGAGTGAAATATTTAAAAGATTATTTGAATGTGTAAAAGCAGATGCTGCCATACCGACCGAATCAATCGTAAGTGACAGAGTATTTGCATTAAGTTCTATCGCGTTTAAAGCAGTATCAATTCTGAATTGAATCACTATGTTACCCTGAAAATTCCTGGGATATGGGGATGAATAGTTATTCATCAGGTCAAGTTCCATGGAGTAGTCCAAAACATCAAAAGAATGAGCCGGGGCATTTGGAGAGAATTGCTTCGACATGCCGGATAATTCATTTTGGATTTTTTTTGCATGGCAGTATTCATGTCCCCTTGAGAATTTCTGGACTTGTGCAGTCGTGAGCAAAGAAATAAGAAGGAAAAAAGTAAGTAAGGAGATGCGATTCATATCAGTAGTATTTGTTATTGACACAAAGGTAAAGGTTATTTGAATAGCCAAAATGATAACTATTGCTTATACTATTGCCAAATGTTGTAATCTGTTAAGGGTACAATCTGTATCCATGTGGCTAACCAGTTCTAAAGGAAAATTGCATTGCATTTACAATTAGGTTCTCTGTACGTCCTTCCTTTAATTAATTTTGAAGCTTAAATAAGTTTCTATGCCCAGGTTCTTAGCATTATTCTTTGTTTTGATGATTTTCTGTTTGATTTCTTCCTGCAGGCATTCACAAAAATCAGACAACAAACGAACAGTTTTCAGGTACAATGAATCCTCAGGAATCAGTTCTCTTGATCCGGCATTTGCAAGGAACCAGGCTAATATCTGGGCTATTAACCAGCTTTTCAATGGTTTATTACAGTTAGATGAACAGCTTTCCCCACAACCTTGTATTGCTAAAAGCTGGATTATTTCGGAGAATGGATTAGTTTATACTTTTCATTTACGCAATGATGTTTATTTTCATGACTCCGGAATTTTCACTTTCGGGAAAGGCAGAAAAGTGGTTGCGAATGATTTTGTATATAGTTTCAACCGACTGACAGACCCCACTACAGCATCCCCAGGCGCCTGGATTTTTAACCAGGTTGAACAGGTTAATAACAAATATGCCTTTAAAGCATTGAATGACACTACCCTGGAAATCAGGCTAAAATCACCATTCCCACCCTTTCCAGGCTTATTATGTATGCAATACTGTTCTGTAATTCCAAGGGAGGCTATTGATGCCTATGGAGCTGATTTCAGAAAAAATCCGATTGGAACAGGTCCATTCAGATTGAAATATTGGAAAGAGGGTGTAAAACTGGTAATGGAAAAGAACCAGCACTATTTTGAGAATGAAAATGGAGCCACCCTCCCCTACCTGGATGCCATTTCCGTAAGCTTTATTGTTGATAAGCAATCAGCATTCCTGGAATTTATCAAAGGGAACCTCGATTTTATGTCTGGAATTGATGCCAGTTATAAAGATGAATTACTTAGTCGTTCAGGAGAGTTAAACCCGAAGTATGCATCGAAGATTTCACTTACTAAAGCGCCATACCTTAATACTGAGTACCTGGGCATACTGGTGGATAGCAGTATGAGGTCAAATGCAAACAATCCACTTTCCGATCAATATATCAGGCAGGCAATCAATTACGGATTCGACAGAGTTAAAATGATGCAATATCTTCGCAATAATATTGGTATTGCAGGCACTGCAGGATTTATTCCACCCGGTTTGCCCTGGTTCGAGACCTCTGAGATACCCGGTTATAATTTCAACCCAGCCCTGGCAAAGGAACTAATGGCAAAAGCCGGTTACCCCGGTGGGGCTGGATTGCCCCCTATAACTCTATCAACCAATGCATCCTACCTGGATCTGTGCAAGTATATACAGAGCCAGCTGAATGAATTAGGTTTCGATATTCGCATTGATGTTTCCCCTCCGGCTACCCTTCGTGATATGATTGCCAAATCGGAAGTGCCTTTTTTCCGCGGTTCATGGATTGCCGATTATCCTGATGCTGAAAACTACTTATCACTTTTTACCACTGCTAATTTCTGTCCGGTTGGGCCCAATTATACTCATTTCTCTGATAAAGAATTTGACAAACTTTATAACCAGGCTTTAACAGAAAGGAATGACAGTGTAAGAGGAAAATTATATATGAAGATGGATCAGCTGATCATGAAAAAAGCGCCGGTGGTTGTGTTGTATTATGATCAGGTGCTACGATTTAGTGGAAATAATATCAGGAATCTTGGAAGCAATCCACTTAACCTGCTAACATTGAAAAAAGTACAGAAAATAAACCTTAGTAATCAATAGTTGTTTCAAGTAAAGGCATAAATAAAATTCGAAGCTTAAATACTGTAAAGTATCAAATTGTTTAACTTAGCACGTCGATTGATCATAATCGCTACTAAATGCGAAGGATTAAGAAACTTAAATACTTGATTCCTTGAGTCTAATAAATAATATCCGGTATCGTTTCGCGCGTAAAAACCTTGAACAGGAGCATCAGAAGCTCTCGCGTACAAGGAAACCTTTGAATCTTGATAATTCCAGGTATATAGCTTTGCTTTATTATATTCCTGATGAAGATAGCTATAAAAAAATTGAAGATCTACTTAAGTTACTAGGTGATAGAAACATAAAAGTAAAAGTGGCTTGTTATACTGATCAAAAGGTTATTCCTCATTATTTCATCCCCAAATTAATGCAGGATATCCTTACTGTAAAGGACACCAATTGGTATTATTTTCCTGTAAAACCTTTTGTTAAGGATTTCTTACAAGAAGAATTCGATATATTGATTGATCTTTCCTTAAAGGAGTATATTCCTTTACTATATCTTGCTGCCAATGCAAAAGCAAGTCTTAAAATTGGTCGTTTTGACGAATCACATCAACACTACTATGATCTAATGATTGACATCCCCCAGGATTCAACATTGGAGTATTTTATTGAACAGGTCATGCATTATCTGAATAAAATTAATACAGAATCATAAGATGAATTCAAGATTCAAAGGAACTGGTGTTGCCCTGGTCACGCCTTTTCATAAACAAGGAACCATTGATTTCGGCTCACTTGAGAAACTGGTCGAACATTGTATAGCAGGTGGCATCAATTATCTTGTTGTTCAAGGGACTACGGCTGAAACGGCAACTCTGAACAAAGAAGAAAAGCATGCCCTCGCTGAGTATATTGTTGAAATTGTCAACAAACGCGTTCCACTCGTATTGGGTATAGGAGGTAATAATACACAGGATGTAGTTAATGTGCTCAGGTCCTGCACCTGTGATGGCTTTGATGCCATCCTGACGGTTACTCCATTTTATAACAAACCCCAACAAAGAGGATTGTATCTGCATTATAAAAATATTTCAGTTGTCAGCCCTTTGCCTATTATCATGTATAATGTTCCTTCACGGACAAGTGTGAACATGAAAGCTGAGACAACCCTGCAGCTGGCACATGATTTTGATAATATCATCGGCATCAAGGAAGCCTCTGGAAATCTTGAACAGATAATGGATATTGTAAAAGACAAGCCTAAGGAATTTCTTGTTATTTCAGGTGATGACCTGTTAACATTACCATTGTTATCTATGGGTTGTGAAGGTGTGATCTCTGTTGTGGCTAATGCATATCCACAGGAATTCTCTCAAATGGTGCAATTAGGATTAAAAGGTGAATTCAAGAAAGCCCGGGAGTTACATTTCAAACTAACTGAATTTATTAAGGCTTTATTCATTGACGGGAATCCGGCAGGAATTAAAGCTGCATTGGAAATCAAGGGAATACTGGCAAACAACCTTAGACTACCTTTAGTTAAAGTAGAGAAAAACATCTATAACCAGATAGCATCTCTCATTCAGGAACTGGATGCCAGCAAGTAAAACTCATTACTGCTTAAAAAACTTTTATAAATGAAACAACTTTTTACCCTAATTGCAGGTATTCTCCTGATCATAAATGTTTCTGCACAGGATAATTCCAGGAACCTGGAGAGTGCCAACCAACAACTAGATAGCCGTGGAGAAGTCTATTTTCAGTTTAACCTTGAAGACAGGCAAGATATTGGATTGATTTCAAGGATGATATCTGTAGATAAAATTACAGGGAATCAGGTCATTGCATATGCCAATAAAAAAGAGTTTCAGAAATTCCTGGAATACACATCGGAGTTTGAGACACTTTTGCCTCCTTCACTTTCAGTTTATGCCGAGATGTCTGATGATCCAAAACAGGTACTGGACTGGAATTATTATCCTACCTATACTGCCTATGAAACAATTATGTCGGATTTTGCAGCCAATAACCCCGATATATGCCGTTTGATCACCATAACCACACTAAGCAGTGGTCGTAAAATTCAGGCTTTAAAAATCACAGATAACCCTGACATTCAAGAAAATGAACCGGAATTTTTATACACCTCTTCCATTCACGGGGATGAAACAACCGGATATATCCTGATGCTTCACCTTATCGATTATCTCCTCACCAACTACACCACTGATCCGCGGATCACAGAGATGATCAACAATACTGAAATTTATATTAACCCGCTCGCTAATCCTGATGGAACCTATAAAGGTGGTAATGGTTCTGTAAATGGAGCTACCCGGGGCAATGCCAATAATGTTGATCTCAACAGGAATTATGCAGACCCTGCTGCAGGCCCACATCCTGATGGTAACCCATGGCAACCTGAAACTATTGCCTTTATGAATTTCGCAGGATTTCACCACTTTGTCATGTCTGCAAATTTCCACGGGGGTGCTGAAGTGCTCAATTATCCCTGGGATACCTGGTCACGTCTTGCCGCAGATAATGACTGGTGGGTACATGTATGCCGGGAATATGCTGATACCGTTCATGCTCATGCCCCATCAAATTACTTAAGAGATTTTGATAATGGGATTACCAATGGTTATGCCTGGTATACCATTACCGGCGGACGGCAGGATTACATGAATTTCTTCAGGAATTGCAGGGAAGTTACTATGGAAATTTCTAACACTAAGCTGCTGCCTGCCAATCAATTGATTAATCATTGGAATTATAACTACCGTTCACTCCTCAATTATATTGAACAATGCAATTATGGCCTTCACGGAGTAGTTTCTGATTCAATTACTGGTGCTCCTTTAAATGCGAGGGTTTTTATTTCCGGACATGACCAGGATAGTTCACATGTTTTTACTGATCCCACAGTGGGTGATTACCATCGATTATTAAAAGCAGGTCAATATAATGTTACTTTTTCTGCTGCAGGTCATTATCCCAAAACCATAACTGTTCAGATTACAGATTTCCAGAAACTTGATCTCAATGTTCAGTTGTATGATGGTAAACTTCACACCAACTTCACCAGTGATGTGAATTATGTGCAGATAGGATCATCTGTTCATTTCCAGGATCAATCAGCAGGGAGTCCGGATAGTTGGAGATGGGAATTTGAGGGAGGCACACCTTCATCCTCAATTGACCAGAATCCTGCCATCGTTTATAATGAAATCGGGAATTTCAATGTAAAACTTGTCATCAGCAGGACCGGAAGTAATGACTCACTGGTTAAAGAAGGTTATATTTCAGTCAAGGAAGGTTTAAATATTGGAAATCAATCAGCTACTATCTGTGACGCATTGTTTTTTGATTCCGGCGGAGCATCAACTGCATATTCAAATAATGAATCAACTGTGATGACAATATCTCCTACAGGACAAAATAATAAGCTAAAGGCCAGTTTTATAAGGTTCAACCTTGAAGATTCGCAGGACTGTTTAAATGACTGGTTAAAGGTTTATGACGGAACCACAACTTCATCAGCCCTGATAGGTACCTACTGCGGTAATCAGCTCCCTGCTGATATTCAATCGACTAACATACTGGGTGCTCTTACTTTTGAATTCCATTCTAATAATGAGATCACCGCAGAAGGATGGACAATTTTACTTGAATGTGACTCAAATGTTGGAATTGAAGAAAAAACAACCACCAATATCAAGGTCTATCCCAATCCTGTTACAGATGGTTTTTTTGAAGTTCAGGCAAACAACCCTATTGAAAACATAACTATGTTTGATGCCCAGGGGCGCAGGGTAAGTTATTCAGAGCCCAACCACAATATTGTACGAGTTTCCACTAAGGTTTCGAATGGCATTTACGTGCTGAAAATCAGAATACAAGGCAAAGAATATTCTCAAAAGATCATCATTTCTCAGCCTCAATAAATTCTTCAAAACATAAACAGTAAGAGCAGGCTCAAGGCCTGCTCTTACTGTTTATGGACTAGTTTGAAACCTTTATTTCTTAATCACCAACTTTCGTGTTTGTGCAGCAAACGAAGCATGCATACTGAGAAAATAGAGTCCATTATGTATTCTTGCTGAGGAAAGATCCAGCATAACGGTATTCGATCCCGGAGCAACATCAAACTGATACTCTGCTACCCGATTACCGATATTGTCATTTAATATAAAGTTTACCTGGTCACCTTTAGGACTATAGAAAGATACTTTCACAAATTGCGATGCCGGGTTAGGGAAAACATTAACCTCTAATTTTGTTGTTAATGGTTCAACTGATGTAACAGTACCATCGAAAGCCAGATCGTCCAGCCATATAAAGCTATTCTTTACCGGATTTGAAGAGCTGGATGAGATCATAATGACAACAGAATCAGGAATTGCCGCGGATCGATATGTGAATGGAAAGTTAAAATCACCCCAGGAATGAAGCATTCCACTGGTATTTCCCGATAGTATTGCAATGGTATCGCGCTGATGAACGGACGTATTCCATTTGGTTAACCAGCCACTAAACGTTGCAACATCAGTTCCATATCCCATGAACTGCCATTTTCCCTTTAGTTTTTCCGGTCTGCCTGTAAATGGAATACCCGATTTTGGTTTGAGGGTAGCTTCATCCAGCATTCCACTGACAATTATGCCAGGTGTAATGGTTCCAGCTACATCCTTGGTCATAAGCTTTACAAAAGCTGCACCTGAAGCTGGTCCGGAAACGCCTTTGGTAATAGTATAAACTCCAGAACCAGAAGTAGATGCGTTCATATTCCCCCAAAAATCAGGTGTTTCAAAGCTTCCTACTGTTGTCCAATTCTCAAAACCTGGATTGGGTAGTTGCGCTGAAATTGAGAGAGCAAGTCCAAATGTCAGAAAAAATAAATAGATCTTTTTCATAGTATCCGGGATTAAAAATCCTTTATCAATAACAACTATTGCACCATTATGACTTATAGAACAGCAAAAAAAGATTAAAATCTGTTAAAGCTATTTTGAATGATGAATCAGTTGTATCTCAGGTAATCAGAAATCATGGGCAATTCTTCTTCATTAACACCATTCATCAAAAGGAATTCAGAATCCGATGCCAGGATTTCATTAAATCGGGCAAAGCTAATTTCATCCCCTGCGACTGACTGTCGGTAATACTCCATCGCCCTGGATTTATTTTCCAAACACAACTCAATATGGCCGGCATTTATGAAGTCATGAGCAGATGGTTCATCAAGAAGAACCTGGTTCGAATAGTTCTGTGCCAGTTCGAGTTTATTTAAAACCAGGCAGCACCAACTAATAGGTCGCAGAATTTTCTTATTGTCAGGTGAAAGAAATTCAACCCTGAAATAATGATCCAGGGCTTCATTAAATTGCTTTTCATCGAGCAGGCAATTTCCGGCCATAGTGTGCAGGTAAATATCATCCTGAGCTATTAGGAGAGCATCCTGACACCATTTCAATGCAGAGAGATTATCATTCAATTTCCGATAGCAAAATATGATCTTTTTAACACTCCATAATCGGTTAGTCTCGTATATTTCGGCCTTTTTATAATATTTTAATGCATTTTGATAATCACCCAGCAATTGGTAGCAATAGGCAAGTTTTTCAATCACAGCCTGCTCAGGGTTCTGAATAGTGGAAAGATATTCAAAAATATGAATGGCTTCCTTGTAATGTTCCTTTTCGAAAAGGAAATGACCCGCCTTTTTTAATACCTCTGGAGAATCTTTGATCAGGTTAAAGAGTCCCGATCCCTGAATATCCCAATCCAGGGCGAAAATATCCCTGAAATCATTTCTGAAGGGATGCAGTTTGAAGAAGCGGTAAAGATCCTGAATATACTGAGTGAAAATATAATTCTCCCTTTCAGGCTTATGCAGTATTTTATCCTCCAGACTGATTTCATGAAGACTCTCAGCCTCTAAATTAAAGAGCCCCATAAGATTCTTGCTATGTTCTTCTGGCAGGTGTCCTACATTAAGACAAAATGAATATTTATCAGAATTGCACATGTAAAATGATTCTTCCATTCCGGTAAGGAACCGTTCTCGTTGAACAGGATCACCCTGGATCGATTCGATAGCAGTATCATTTTCCTTATAAAAAGGCCTGAACCAGTTAGACAGCTCACGGAAAAAATCAAAATTCTTAAGCATTGCAAAAGTGCCCATGAACAGGTCTAACCCTTCCATCTGCATTTCAGACATTTTCTCGATTTTACCCAATAAATCTGGACTATCTTCGAAAATTTTCTCCCAGTCAGGATTTTTATCTTCAATTAAATCATTAGCTAAAAGGTTGTCAAGATCAAGTTTTTCTTTAATCTTTGATTCAAATTTCTGGACATCAGGAAGAATTTCATCTTTGAACCGGGTGGTAAGTTTTTCCGTTTCCCTGGCTTTGAGAATCTGGATCAACACCATTTGGATGTGCTGAAAAAAGGACTCTTCCTGAATACATTCCCCCAATTTTTCCTTAATGGCCGGATATAGTTCAATTCGGTGCCCATACAAATAAATAGCTATTACCAAGCCTGTTAAAGCCCTTTGCCATACCTGGTCCTGCTGGTCATTGTAGAAATCAATCAATACCAGGAATTTTTCTTTATCAAAGCAGTTTAAAAGGCTTAAAGTCAAAGCACTAACTGCCAAACTTTTTTCATACCAGGGCAACTCATCTGTTTTCCTGATAGTTGCCAGCAGACGAAGATCAGTATCTACATATTTATCTGTAAGCCAGATCAACTGAAATAAGCGGGGAGAAATGTGAGGAACAGTGGAATCTATTTCTTCTCCTTCTACATCGGTTTCATGCAGCAGCCTGGCTAATTCCTTATCAAAGTGCAAAGAATCCAGCTTTCTGGCAGCTTCTTCCTTTGCCATTTCCTTTTCTTTCTCAAGGACTGATTTTAATGAGTAGATATGCATCCCGGTATTGGAGAGTGCTTTCTGCTGAATCAAATCAGTGAGTTCTAAAATAGAGACCCTTAAAGATTGATAAATTTTATTTCGCTGAGGATCCGGAACACTCCTGAATGTGTATTCAAGGAGCATCCTGTAGGTTTGATCCAGGTTCTCATACTGCAATGTATGATCAGCAATATGAATGCCTTCCATTAGGGAAGAGAGCTTAATCAAAGCCTCTTTCAATCGGTTCAAATGAACGAGTGAGTGGATATCAGAACTGAGTTTTTCTATTTCCTTTTTGCTGCGCATCATCTATAAGTTTTGTGTGCATCAACTCAGTCAGAAAGAGTAAATGAAAGGAAATCAGGTACCCAGCATTTGTATAAACTCTTCTTCAGAAATGATCTTCACACCCAGTTGTTCAGCTTTTTTTTGCTTTTCAGGGCCCATTTTATCTCCGGCTAACAAGAAATCTGTATTCTTTGAAACTGATCCTGTATTTTTTCCTCCATGCAGTTCAATCATCTGTTTGATCTGATCGCGGGAGAACTGGCTGAATACTCCGCTTACCACAAATACTTTGCCTGATAATACTTCTGACAAAATGGCTGTTTCTTCCATCTCAAACTTTAGTCCTGCTTTTCTCAAAGCTTCAATAAGATCAAGATGTTTAGGATTAGAAAAGTAAGAAACCAGGCTTCCGGCTATCTTCTCCCCGATCTCCTCAACAGTTATTAATTCATCGAAAGAAGCTTGGGTCAGCTTATCCATACTTTTAAAATGACGGGCAAGTTTTTTAGCTACCGTCTCACCAACATATCTAATTCCAATAGCGTACAATACCCTTTCAAAGGGAATTTGCCTGGAAGATTCTATTCCTTTAAGAATATTTTCAACAGTCTTTTCCCTGAAACTAATCTTTTTATCTTTTTCTCCTGCGGCTCCTTCCAGTATCCTTTCCAATCCTAAGAGCTGGTCAGAAGACAGCAAGTACAAATCAGCGGCATTTCTCAATTTACCATTATCAAAGAGGATTTCAATTTTCCCTTCTCCCAAAGTATCAATATTCATGGCCTTTCGACTGATAAAATGCTCTAATTTGCCTTTAATCTGGGGAGGACATTGATCTTCATTAGGACAAAACCAGGCAGCTTCCCCTTCATTTCTTTCCAGTACGGTGCCGCATTCAGGACAACTGGAAATAAAACGCAATGGTTCAGAAAACAGATCTCTTCTAGTCAGATCAACTGCGGTGATTTTAGGGATAATTTCTCCACCTTTCTCTACAAAAACCTGGTCTCCAATCCTGATATCCAGTTTTTCAATAATATCTGCATTATGAAGACTTGCCCTTTTAACGGTTGTACCTGCCAGGTGCACAGGTTTCAAATTGGCCACAGGAGTAACTGCTCCTGTCCGACCCACCTGGTAATCGACAGATAACAATTGAGTAACTGCTTGTTCTGCTTTATATTTGTATGATATAGCCCAGCGGGGTGATTTTGCTGTAAATCCAAGTAATTCCTGTTGTGCCAGAGAATTCACTTTAATTACGATGCCATCAATATCATAGGGAAGTTTATCCCTGATCTTGCCGATTTCATGAATAAATTGAACTACTTCACTCATGGAATGACATAATTTACTTTTTTCTGATACTTTGAAGCCCCATGATTTCAATGCTGCAATACTCAACATATGAGTCTCATAGGTTCTTTTTGTTCCGAGCAGATAATACGCATAGTTATCCAGAGGCCGGCGGGCTACTTCAGCAGAGTTCTGCATTTTAAGGCTACCAGCAGTCGCATTTCTGGGATTGGCGAATGGCTGCTCCCCTATTTCCATTCTTTCACTGTTAAATTGTTCAAAGCCTTTGCGGGGCATAAAAATTTCTCCCCTGACTTCAAAATGATCCGGAAAATCGTTGCCGTGTAAGACTAATGGAATACTTTTTATTGTTTTAACATTCGCAGTAACGTCATCACCGCTAACCCCATCGCCCCTGGTAACAGCCCTCAGCAGACGTCCATTTTCATAAACCAGGCTAATGGAAACCCCATCAAACTTTAGTTCACAGACATATTCAACCTGTTCTGTCAGTAACTTACCAACCCTGAGATCAAATTCATTTAATTCTTCTTCTGAATAAGTATTACCCAGGGAAAGCATAGGATAAATATGACTGACGGACTGGAACTCCTTAGTAACTTGTCCACCAACCCGTTGAGAAGGTGATTCAGCTTGCAGAAGTGCAGGAAACTCCTTCTCCAGTTTAATCAGTTCTTCCATTTTCTGATCAAACTGATAATCTGATATTTCCGGTTGTGCCAGCACATAATACCGGTAGTTATGGTAGTTGAGTTCTTCTGAAAGCTCCTTTATCCGTTGTTTTGCTTCTTCGAAAATCATTATTGTACTTTTTCAGGAAAAAATGCTTTATTCCTATAAACAATTATTGTCTGGTTAAGGTTGACCGGGTTCAGAAAGAACATAACCTTATCAATATACCCGGGATAGATGGTTGTTTCATATTCGAGTTGAGGTAAGGTTTCTTTCAGACCTTCAATGCGTTTATCGAGATTGGTTTCTTCAAAAAAGCAAACGAACCTTGCATTCACGATATCTGTAGAATCACAATCCGGCACAGAACAATGCCATGAAATTCCCTCATTGGTTTTGGAGATTACCTGCATCCATTGTCCAGAATAAAACTGTGGCAGCATTTTAGCACTCCCATGATTGGTATCTTCCAGAAGAAGTACATCAATATTTTTATACCTGGATAAGTAAGACATAACTTCTACCCTTGAGCGCTTTGAATAACTGAATGTAATCCCTAATAATAATAAGGAGTTTAATACCCAGAAAAATATCCAGGAACCCTTCAGAAAGGTTTTATGTTTTAACCAGAATTTTCTTTCCCTGATGATTTCATTCCAGCCAATGGTCCCAAGGATAATAACAAAGGGTAAAATGGGAAATATAAACCTTTCCTGTTTATTAGGGAAAATAGAATGGAATACCAGGAAAAGAACAGATGGCAACCAGATCAACAGGTGTTTCTTCCAGACTTTAAAGAACCCGGCCAGGAGGAAGAATGAAATGGGGGGCAGAAGGATTCCTGCTATTAATAGTATATAGTTATACCAGGGCCCTGTGATGTAATCGTTGGCAGCTTCAAGGTTATACCTTATATATTCCCCTAATTCGGCAAATGGAAAACCCCATACAAAGAAATCGATAGCACCCTGAACGGGAATGATGGCTAACAGAACGCCCAGGCTAAAAACGAGCGTGGGTTTCCACTTTCCAAGGATGAGTAAAACAAGTCCTACCCCACTAATAAAAACGGCTGACTGGAAACGTATTGAAAAGCCAATGCCAATGATAATTCCAGCCAACAGATATTTTCTCAAGGGTTTGTCCGATTCTTCAGCTTTCAGAAGTTCATATATAGCAGCCATCAGGAAAGGAATACACACTATTTCCACCAGGTTTCTCACTCCCAGCATTGGGAAGAACCAGAGTAAAGCGAGCAACAGTCCGGTAGTTTTTGCATCCTCTTCGTTTGAGATTTTCCTGGCTATTTTGTAGCCATAGCCTACAATCAGCAGCGAAAAAAAAGCGTGTATTACTCTTACTATTAACATCTTGATCTGTGGATCCGACAATCCGATTGCATTACAGCACCAGAAAAATAAAAAATGCAGGCCTGAATAGAGCAGGCTATGTCCATCAGGTTGAACATTTGTTCTTCCCCCAGGCAACCATCCCTGATAGTTAATACCATCAGCCCATGCCTGAGCCGGTTCTATGACAAGAAAATGGTCATCATGCATACCAAATCCTTTTGAGAAGATAGCTGCCAGCAACCGGAGAATGATTGCAATAATAAGGATCAGTTGGAGTGGCTGATGCTTGAATTGTTCTTTTACTATCCTGGAAATCAGCATAAAAACAGCTTAAAATGATAAGTTAACAGAGATATAAAATTACGAATAGATGTGATCCCTATTGATCTTCACCTAATTTGCGTAAAAATTACCCGCAATGCAAAAGTGGGGAAAGTTTTAATAATTTGTGTCCCGAAATCGCATTTCAAGTATTTTCGTTGCTCATAAACTCAATCTAAAGCCAGATGAAGAAGCTATTTCTAATTGCCCTGTCTGCATTAATTTTTCTACATACTGAAGCTCAGCAAAGTATGACCCCTGAAAGGTTTACACCAGAGTTCCTGTGGAAACTAGGCAGGGTTAGTGAACCACAACTATCCCCGGATGGAAAAAATGTGATGTATGGCATTACACGTTATGATCTGGCTGAAAACAAAGGGAACCGCGATCTTTTCCTGATTCCGGTTACCGGAGGTGACAGCAGGAATATTACCTCATCGAAAGGAAGTGAATATAATGGGGTTTATAAACCTGATGGAACAAAGATTGCTTATTTAGCCTCCAAAAATGGATCCATGCAAATATTTGAAGCCAACCCTGATGGCAGTGGTGTGATTCAAATATCAGATGTTAATGGTGATATTACAGGATTTTCCTATTCACCTTCAGGAAATGCAATTCTATATACACTTCGGGTGAAACTGGATCAATCTGTTATTGATATGTATCCTGATCTGCCTAAAGCAAATGCCAGGATTGAAACAGATCTGATGTACAGGCATTGGGATTCGTGGAGTGATTATTCTTACAGTCATATTTTCATTGCCTCTATTGTACAGGGTAAAATGGCAGCAGGAGTTGATATTATGCAAGGAGAGCGATTCGACTCCCCGATGCTTCCCTGGGGAGGTATGGAACAAATTGCCTGGAACCCGGAAGGAACCATGGTTGCTTATACCTGTAAGAAGATGGTAGGGAAGGATTATTCCCTCAGCACTAACTCAGATATCTTTCTGTATGATATTGCCAGGCAAAATGTTCGAAATATCAGTGCCGGGAATATGGGATATGACCAGGACCCTGTTTTTTCACCTGATGGTCGGAAAATCGTATGGAGATCCATGGAAAGGGATGGTTTTGAAGCAGATAAGGATAGGATAATGATTTACCAGACTGAGAATGGTAAATATGAGGATTACTCGGTTCATTTCGATCAAAGTTCGAGCAACTTTGTATGGTCGTCAGATAGCAGGTCACTCTATTTCCTTAGCGGGCATCATGGGACCACCCAAATCTATACATTGAATCTTTCAAATAAAAATATTAAACCCCTCACTGAAGGGATGCACGATTACCTGTCAATACTCCTCGCCGGGAAAGATATCATTGGAGCACGCCAATCCATGCTTGCCCCTGCAGAACTCTTTAAAATAGATGCCAGCGGAACGGAAAAGCAGTTGACTTTCACCAATACAGATTTATTAAAAACGGTCCGCTCTGCTACAGTGGAAGGACGTTGGATTACCACTACCGACAATAAAAAAATGTTGGTTTGGATCATCTATCCCCCTGATTTCAATCCCAACAGAAAATATCCCACACTGCTCTTCTGTGAAGGAGGTCCTCAAACGATGGTGAGCCAGTTCTTCTCCTACAGATGGAATTTCCAGCTAATGGCTGCCAATGATTTTATTATTGTTGCCCCTAACAGAAGAGGTTTACCAGGGTTCGGACAGGAATGGAATGATCAGATCAGCGGTGATTATGGAGGTCAGAATATGAAAGACTATCTTGTGGCTATTGATTCACTTTCGAATGAACCATTTGTTGACAAACAAAAACTAGGTGCTGTAGGAGCTAGTTATGGCGGATTCTCAGTGCTTTGGTTAGCAGGACATCATGAAAAGCGATTTAAAGCATTTATCTCTCATTGCGGAATGTTTAACCTGGAAGATCAGTATCTTACCACTGAAGAGATGTGGTTTGTCAATTGGGATCTTGGTGGACCCTACTGGGAAAAGAATAATCCCAAAGTTGCTCATTCCTATGCCAATTCACCGCACAATTTTGTTGATAAATGGGATACTCCAATTCTTATCATTGAGGGAGAAAATGATTACCGTATCCCTTTTACCCAAGGAATGGCGGCTTTCAATGCAGCACAATTAAGAGGGATTCCTTCGAAATACCTGCATTTCCCGGAAGAGAATCATTGGGTATTGAAACCCCAGAATTCGGTATTATGGCAAAGAGAGTTCTTTAACTGGCTCAATAAATGGCTTAGATAATCTACCAATATTACCGGTTAATATCTTTATTGTACTCCCAGATTATTGAGTAGTTCCATTACTTCCTTAATTTGGGAGGGTTCAAACCAATGATAATCCGGATCTTTCCTGAACCATGTTAACTGGCGTTTGGCATAGCGCCTGGAATGTGTTTTAATATCCAGCACCGCTTGTTCCAGGGTGGATTTATGATCCAAATAATCAAATAGCTCCTTATATCCCACTGTATTCAAAGCATTCAACTGCTGGTATTGTTTCAGACTTTTTACTTCATCCAGCAATCCCATTTGCATCATTACATCCACCCGATGATTGATGCGCTCAAATAGCTGTAACCTTGGCAGGTTTAAGCCAATTTTAATGATATTAAAAGATCTTGTTTTGGATTGATTTAGCCGTTGTTCAGAATAAGGAACTGAAGTTTCTATGCAGACTTCCAATGCTCTTAGGATACGGTTTGGATTTGAAAGATCAACCTGCTGATAATAAGCAGGATCGTATTTCTGCAATAATTCCCTGAGTCCTTCAATTCCTTTATCTGCCAGAACCTTCTTCAGATCATGACGAATTTGAGGATCCGGGTCTGGAAACTCATCTACACCATTACAAACAGCATCAATATATAAACCTGATCCCCCTACCAGGAGGACTACTTTTTTATTGACAAATAATTCTTTCAGGATCGAAAGACAATCCTGTTCAAACCTGGAAATATTGTAGTAATCATTAACAGAGAGGTGGCCAACAAAAAAATGCTTAATGGCTGCTAATTCACTTTCAGAAGGTTTAGCAGTACCTATATTAAGTTCTTGATAAAATTGCCGGCTATCCGCTGAAATAATGACTGCATCAAGACTTTTAGCAAGTTCGATGGCAAAAGCAGTTTTGCCCACTGCAGTAGGGCCTGCGATAACAAGAAGTGTGGTCAGCATCTGAAATCAGATATTAGAAGATGCTGTGAATGACTTTAATAATTCTACCATTCCGGTTCTGTAGAGAAATTTTCATCAACTTCCTCTTCCATATCACCATCTTTGATAAGATCGTTAAGTTCGCTCAGCATTGCTTCTTCGTCGGGATCGTCGAGGAAGGACTCATAATTGGGTATAACCATTGCGGCGAGGGTACCTTCCTGTTTTACGCAGAGAGGATAAACCTTTTTCTCATCGGCATCGAGTATCCGGATGAGTTCAATGAAAAAAGTACGCGGATTGAGAAAATCATACTCATAAAGTAGTCTCTGGTGAGGATCTTCAATGATATCCCTGATTTTTACATCATCCATTACCATCACCGGAATATGATTCTTTACCGGTGCATCTTCATCATATTCATCGATTGTTTGCGGGGCATCTGCTTCAGCAAGCATGTTGATGAGAGTGATTTCTTTACTTTTATTCCATTTTCGGTCACAAACAAAGAAAGATGCGAGTTCTTGTCCTTCAATTCCAACAGATTTCTGGACAATTTCGTGAAACTCCTTAAATGTTTGACCAGGCTTGATCTCAATATCTCTTAGGAAATCTTCCTGATCATCGTACAACAGCCTGAATCGGTAAGCTTGCATAGTGTGTTGGTGGTTTAAATCAGACGTAAAGTTACAAAAAAATACAAAATTATTTTTCTAGTTTATTGCTTTCAGATGGATTTGTAACATTAGATTCGGTAACAGTTTTGAATCCCAATTTCCGGCCTTCAGCCAGCATCATATGATAGGCATCTTCAAAACAGTTTTCAATAATTCCGTCGAGTATTGCTTCACGGATAGAAGTCTTGATGATTCCTACCTCTTTACAGGGAGAAATACCAAAGGTTTCCATGATCAATTCCCCTGAAATCGGTGGTTGCCAGTTCCGAAGCTTATCCTTTTCTTCTATTTCTTTAAGTTTTTTCCTGACGATCTCAAAATTACCCATGTATCTTTTAACTTTCTCGGGATTTTTTGAGGTTATATCTGCTTCACAGAGGGTCATCAAGTCGTCAATGTCATCTCCGGCATCGAACAGGAGACGCCGGATTGCTGAATCAGTGACTTCTTCTTCCGATAACACAATTGGACGAAGATGCAATTGAACCAGTTTCTGAACATATTTCATCTTTTCATTCAATGGCAGTCGCATGGAAGTGAAAATTGCAGGGATCATTTTCATCCCCTTGAATTCATGTCCATGAAAGGTCCAGCCGGTACCCGGATCAAAACGCTTGGTAACCGGTTTGGCAATATCATGCAGGAGAGCAGCCCAACGGAGCCAAAGATTATCTGTGTTTGGGGCAATCCGGTCCACCACTTCGAGCGTATGGTAGAAATTATCCTTATGACCCTTACCATCAATATTTTCGGCACCTTTCAATGCAACAAAATGTGGAAAAATTCTTTCCAGAAGATGGGAATCATCCAACAACAGGAAACCAGTTGAAGGACGGGATGAGAGAATTATTTTATTTAATTCTTCGGTAATACGTTCTTTGGAGATGATTTCTATTCGCTCAGCATTTCGCCTGATTGCCTGGAAAGTATCCGGATAAATCGTAAATTCCAATTGGGTAGCGAAACGGATTGCCCTCATCATTCTGAGAGGGTCATCAGCAAAGGTGATATCCGGGTTCAATGGCGTCTTGATAATCCCTTCCGATAAATCTGTCAATCCGTTAAAAGGGTCAATAAGATCACCGAATTGAGCAGTACCAAGGTCAAGTGCAAGTGCATTAATAGTAAAGTCACGTCTTAGCTGATCATCACTGATTGTACCAGGGCTAACGGCAGGCTTCCTGGATTCTTTTCTATAAGATTCTTTCCTTGCACCTACGAATTCAAGCTGCAAATCATCAAGCATGAACATTGCTGTCCCAAAATTCTTAAAAACAGTCACTTTCCTTACTCCCAAGGCTTTGGCTGTTTTTTCAGCAAGCTCAATTCCGTCTCCAGAAGTAACAATATCTATATCCTTCGAAGGGCGTTTCAGGAGCATATCCCTCACAAAACCACCAATTACATAGGCATCAGTGCTAAGCGAAGCTGCAGTATCTGATATAGTTTTAAAAACGGGGGTAGTAAGGTAACTGCTATAATTCGGTCGATTCATCAATACTATTTGTCAACATTCTCCTATTACCAACCAATTTGGAAGGGCCACAAAATTACAAATTTCGATGTGAATAGTTCTAGTTTTTTTTTCTTCAGGATGCTTGCAATGTTCCGCTGATATTCTAATTTTGACCATAAATAGAGAAGTAGTTAACACCTGTTAAAACCAAGTTTATGGCAAAAAGGACAATTGTAGCGATGCCCGGAGATGGCATCGGGAAAGCAGTACTGGATGAGGCTATCCGCGTGTTGGATGCAGCCGGTTTTGATGCTGAATATGTAAATGGTGACATTGGATGGGAATTCTGGTGCAAGGAAGGAAACCCTCTTCCTGATCGCACAATAGAGCTTCTCAAGAAACACAAAATAGCGCTTTTTGGAGCTATTACTTCCAAGCCAAAGGACAAAGCTGCATCTGAACTTGCTCCTGAACTTCAGGGCAAAGGATATACCTATTATAGTCCAATTGTTTCCATGCGCCAGATGTTTGATCTGGATATCTGCCAGCGTCCATGCCGGACTTTTAAAGGAAACCCTCTGAATTTTATCAGAAGGGGAAAGGGCGGAACGATTGATGAGCCTGTTATCGATACCATGATTTTCCGTCAAAACACTGAGGGATTATATGGTGGTGTTGAATGGACAAATCCTTCGGATCTTGTTTATGAAGCCCTCATGAGCCATCCTAAATTCAAAGAAAATTTTGCATGGTGCCCTCGTCCTGAACTAGCTGTTTCAACTCGTATTTTCACAAAAAAATATACTACCCGGATCGTAAAAGCTGCATTTGAATATGCTAAAGAAAAAGGGTTTAAAACAGTTACTGTTTGCGAAAAGCCTAATGTGATCCGTGAGACTTCCGGAATGATGCTGAAAGTTGCACAGGAAATGTCGAAGAATGAATACCCTGATATTCGTGTTCAGGATGTAAACATTGATGCCCAAATGATGTGGCTGACAAAGAATCCTGAAACTTATAATGTTATTGTTGCCGGAAATATGTTCGGAGATATCGTTTCCGATGGATTCGCCGGACTTGTCGGAGGTCTTGGATTTGCATGCAGTGCCAATATTGGTCCTGAAGTTGCTGTTTTTGAGCCTACACATGGTTCAGCACCTAAGTATGCAGATTACCCAGTTTCCATAGTCAACCCGATAGCCATGGTGATGTCAGCCTGTATGATGCTTGACCATATTGGTGAAGGTGAGATGGCTACCCGGATCAGGAAAGCAATTTCCATGGTGGTTGAAGAAGGTAAGGTGATGGCGTACGACATGTTGAAAATGGGAGGTTCACCTGATGTAGTAAATCAGGGTGCCGCTTCAACCCGTCAGATGGCTGATGCCATTATTGCAAAGCTCTAGTATTTAAAGCTGAATGAATAATCCCCTTTGTTTATTACTTAGACAAAGGGGATTATATTAAGAAATACATTAATTTCAATCAAAAGATATAAGTATATGGTGATTAAACCTGAATTTATCGAACAAGCCAGGGAATTATGGCCTGAACTTGAATGGATCAATGATTCATCACTTAAAGAACAAACTACCCATACCTGGGCACTGGCACTTCAAAAGAGTGTGCTGACTCCCAAGGATTTGAATACCATTCCTTTCACCCTTCTTTGTGGGCCTGACCTCAAGGTTACCTTCATGGGACATAAGAGGGCGGTTGTGCATATTGCCAAAGATTGCGGAGATCAGATGAATAAATTCTTCAAAGATGATCTCCCTGTAAATATGGATGTCCTTATTGCAGGTGCTATTCTGGCCGATGTTGGAAAATTGCTTGAATATGAATTAAAGGATGGAAAATCTGTACAAGGAAGTTATGGTAAATACGTGCGTCATCCCTTTTCAGGCGTTTCTCTGGCAGAGCAGTGCGGTGTTCCCGCCAGTGTTTGTCACATCATTGCAACCCATGCAGGAGAAGGCGACATGGTAAAGCGTTCAGTTGAAGCATATGTAGTGCATCATGCTGATTTCATGACATTTGAACCATTTCGTGAAAGACTAAAGCTCTAAATCTTCTGATTTTCGTGTTAACCGGTAACTCAACATCTGTGTTGAAGATACTGTTTAGGAAGAATCCATGTCAGGAATTGCAGCAAAATCAACTGCTTTTTAATAAAATAGTGACAGATCAATGTTAACTTATTAACCCATAACCTTATATAATATGATGACCATCATAGAGAAAATTATTGCCCAACATTCGAACCAGTCGATTGTGAAACCAGGGGATATTGTGGATGTATTTATTGATGCCCGTGCTGCCAGGGATTTTGGAGGAGCCAATGTTGTTGAAAATATTCTTAACAATGGGTTAACTGTACATGATCCATCCAGGACTTTCTTCACTTTCGATTGCAATCCTGGAGGCAGTGATCAGAAATATGCTGCCAATCAGCATTTTTGCAGGCTGTTTGCCAGGCAGAATGACATAAAGGTTTATGATATTGATTCAGGAGTAGGTACCCACCTTGCCATTGATAAAGGGTTAGCTTTTCCTGGCAGTACTTTTGTATCCACTGATTCGCATGCCAACATTATGGGTGCAATTGGGGCATTCGGACAAGGGATGGGCGACCAGGATATTGCTGCTGCATGGGCAAAAGGATCTGTTTGGTTTAAAGTACCTGAATCAGTAAGGCTTATACTAAATGGGAAAAAACCTTCCAATGTATCTGCCAAAGATGTGATCCTAAATCTTCTGGCCATTTATGGCGCCAATAAACTTTTGGGCTATTCTGTAGAGATTAGTGGAATTCCTGTGGAAGAGTTTACCCTGGATGAAAGAATCACCATTGCCTCTATGGCGACAGAGATGGGGGCAATTATTCTGCTTTTTACTCCAAATGATAAGATACTGGGAGAACTCTATGCAAAGACTGGCAAGCTTTTCCAAGCGGTTACCCCGGATGAAGGAGCAAGCTATGTTTTTTCCCATGAAATCGATATGTCGGCCTTTGTTCCGATGGTTGCCAACCCTGGTCATCCGCATGACGATTCACCAGTTTCGCTGGTTAAAAACACAAAGATTGATTCTGCATTCCTGGGCAGTTGTACAAATGGGAGAATTGAGGATCTCCGCATAGCAGCTGATATCCTAAAAGGAAGGCGGGTTGCCCCCGGAGTAGTATTCAAGGTAGTCCCTTCAACTGATGCTATCTGGCGTCAGGCCTTAGATGAAGGCCTTATCCAGATTTTTAAGGACGCAGGTGCCTTAGTTTCCAATGCAGGTTGTGCGGGTTGTGCTGCAGGGCAAGTGGGACAAAACGGCCCCGAAGAGATCAGTATCAGCACAGGAAACAGGAATTTCTCAGGCAAACAGGGAAAAGGTTCCATGTATCTTGCTTCCCCTGAAATTGTTGCTGCTTCAGCCATCGCCGGATTCATTACCACTCCCGATGAAATACCAGATGAACCCGCTTTATTTGCTAAGAAAGAGATGAAAGCCCGGGAAGTAGTTACCAGGGAGATCACTGAAAAGCCTTTCATATTTGAAGGAAGAGCATGGGTAATCCGCAGAGATGATATCGATACTGATATGATCTTCCATAACAGGTACTTAACCATCACTAATATTAAAGAGATGGGACAGTATTCATTCGACAATCTGAAAGGCTATGAAGACTTTGCCAAGAAAGCGCAGCCAGGAGATATCATATTTACAACCAAGAATTTCGGGGCAGGAAGTTCAAGACAGCAGGCGGTGGATTGCTTCCTTTCCCTGGGTGTATCTGCCATTATTGCTGAATCGTTTGGTGCCATATATGAGCGAAATGCTATTAATGCTGCCATGCCAATCCTCACCTATAGTGCCGGTCAACTTGAAGAACTCGGACTGGAGCAGGATGACAAAGTCAGAATCAATATTCAAACAGGGGAATTAAATAACCTGACCCGCAACAAAACAGTTATGATCAATAAGTGTTATGATGCACAATTACAGATCTATAAAAATGGAGGACTCTTATAATTTATCCTCCGAATTATGAAAAAGAGGCTGTCTCAAAACTTTTGAGACGGTCTCCTTTTTTTAGAGAGACATTTACATCTTGTAACCCCAGCCTTTAGGCTGGGGACATGCTGCTCAACAAAAACCGTGGCCTTTAGGCCTGACAGATTGGTTTGAAGTTGAGCAGAAAAATGTTTCCTGTTTGTTCTTTCAATATTCACTAAAACAATGCCCGAAATTTCATACTGAAACAACAACAATTATGAAGGTAAATGTTATCATAATAGGTTAATTATTCATTCCATAAGTCAGGCCTAAAGGCCGCTCTTACTTGGTATTGACAACCCCAGCCTAAAGGCTGGGGTTTCAAGATGATTTATGAATATTTTCTGATTAAATAGGCCTGAACTCCTGAGTTACAGTATCATCTTTCAAGTCAATAAATGAAGATGTCTCAAATTCAACATTTTGTCATAATCTCGTCTTCACTCGATTTGAAAAAATGGATGAGATTTAGTGGTCAGACTGTGCGGAGCCGAAGTTGACTACGCCTTTTGAGACAGCCTCTTTTTTTAGTTGAAGTGAGCTATATTAGCTACTATTAGTTTGAGATAAACCTCAAAAAATTTGGCAAGAAATAACTCAATGAATCATTTTCACTTAGACTCATGAACTTTTGCAGGGGACATTAAAAGAACACCCGGAAGAACAAAAGGCAAAGAAAATAGCAATGCCATTTGCCATCCCTGGAAGCCGCCGGAAATTAACAGGTATATCCCCATGATCACTCCACCTGCGATCATCACTATACCACCTTTTTTTTGTCTTTTCCAGGCTAATACATACCCGGAAACTGTAAGCAGCATCATGATTAAAATAGGGACAACACCCAATTTGCCATCAATTATTTCTGCTACACCATCACCTATCAGGAATAGAAGGAAAAACAAAGAGGGTAAAAAACCCAGCACCAAGGCCAGAACATGCAGTATAGTAAAGTTCGGGAACCAGGATTTAATGGATTTCATATTAATTGTTTCAGACATTCAAAGATAACAGTTTCACTTATATCCTTAATTACCGGAAAACTCAGTACCGAAAGTAATGTAACCGGGATAGGTAATAGGAAAACCAGAAACATTTATCGTTGGTTGAAGTTTCATAGTAAATCTGGTAGGTTTATTTCCGGTACCAGCAAGATTTAATCCGAAATTCACAATAGCATCAAGGCTTTTGCCGGAAAGGGCTTGCTTCAGATCAACACTCATCTTCATAGGAATAACAGCGATGCCATTATTGGCGGGTATTGTAACCTGCTGATTTACGACTCCTTTAGTCATTTCTATCCCGTCAATGAAGAGAATCCAATCTAACTTTGTAATTCCTGCAGCGGCAGTATTTGGATTTTTAGCCTCAATATTGAGCGTAAAGTCGAGAGGGAATTGTCCTGAGGCAACTGCTGCAGTAAGCTTAGCGGCATCTTTTAGTGTGAGGTCAGAGTATTTATGAATGCTCTGTACATTAATCCCAGCCAAGGTTAATTGATTGACTGACTGTAATTTAAATTCGCACTTGGAAAGATTTGCCATTTGAGATGCTTGTTGAAGAACATCGCAGGAATTCATCGTAAGCGCGGAGAGCAAAATAATGAGGAAACCAGTAATTTTATACTTATACGTTTTCATGATTTATAGATTTTATGGGATGGGAAATAGCAAAAACCATTCCTGAAATTATTTAGAATGATTCGAAATTTATGAAAAGTCAAACTTAGTAATAAAAAAGTATCGACATTTGAGCAAATAAATACCCAATTATCAAAATGGCAAAAATAGTTTCATATTCAGAAGCAGCTTCAATAGGAATGCATGGAATGGTGCTGGTTGCACGTGCAGGAGAAACAGTGAATGTACAGAAAATCTCTGATATTACCGGCTCAAGCCGCCATCATGTTGCCAAAGTGATGCAACGCCTTGTGAAAGAAGGTTTTTTGCTCTCAAACAGGGGCCCTTCGGGAGGATTTCAACTGAGTGTTGATCCTGGTAGTGTTACCTTACTTCAGATTTATGAATCTATTGAAGGGCATGTTAAAGTTGTAGAATGTCCTCATGACAAGCCTGTATGCCCTTTTGGCAAATGTATTCTTGGGACCGTTGTACTACAGATGAGTCAACTATTCAGAGATCACCTAAATAGCCATACACTGGCCGATTTGCTCTAGAACTAAAGGTTTGTTCTTCTCCCCTTTCAAATTGTAATAAAAGATTTTTTTAACAAAAACACCAAAAGTCTAAAAACAATGTATATTTGCGCATTGTAATACTTAAATTCCTATTTAGAATTGAGCAAGATTGTACATATTTCTGAAGCGGCTTCAATAGCTATTCATAGCCTGGCAATCATTGCGTCCAGTCCTGAGATGTTGAATGCAAGGCAGATTGCAAAGCTGACTGGCTCATCTTCGAACCATCTTTCAAAGGTGATGCAACTCCTGGTAAAAAATGATTATCTAAAATCGACGCGTGGTCCAAATGGAGGATTTATTCTCAATAAACCAGCCAACCAGATCACCCTCCTGGAAGTTTATGAATTTATTGAAGGTGAGATAGATTGTAAGTTTTGTGGCATACCCGAGGAAAAATGTCCATTTATTAGTTGTGTTTTTGGTCTTAAAGCTGAAATTTTTTCAGAAGAATTTGTTTTATACCTGAAACAGACCATGATATCAGATCTAACAACCAAACCAAAAATATATGCTTCGAAAGATCATTCAAATTGATGAAGAGAAATGCAATGGATGTGGCTTATGCATTCCAAATTGCCATGAAGGTGCCTTACAAATTATTGATGGAAAGGCAAGATTAATCAGTGACCTGTTTTGTGATGGATTAGGGGCCTGCATCGGGCATTGTCCTGAAGGTGCCATTGAGATCATTGAAAGGGAAGCAGAGGCTTACAACGAAACCAAAGTAATGGAGATTATCTCTAAGCAGGGTAGAAATACCATACTTGCCCATCTTGAACATTTAAGAGACCATAAAGAGTTTGAACTTTTAAAGGAGGCAATCGCCTATATAAAAGAAAATGACATCGATCTTAGTCCGGAAGCTGCTGTTGCCCAAGCCTCAGTAGTTCATAATCTGCAGGCTGCCATTAAGGAATCCAAATCGTCCCCGATGTGCGGTTGTTCCGGGTCACAACCGATGGATTTCAAGATTGATATGGATAAATTAAACCAATCGGTTGCTGAAACTACTACTCCTTCTCATGTACCTTCAGAACTAAGGCAATGGCCTGTTCAGCTTCATCTCCTGAACCCCCAGGCTTCTTATTTTCAAAACGCTGATGTACTTCTGGCCGCAGATTGTGCAGCTTTTGCCATGGGAGATTTCCATGGCACTTTTATGAAAGGAAAAGCATTAGCCATTGCTTGTCCAAAACTCGACTCCAATAAAGAATCCTATATTGATAAAATTGCTGCCATGATTACCCTGGCAAATATTCAATCCATAACGGTTGTTATGATGGAAGTTCCGTGTTGTGGCGGACTGCTTCAATTGGTGAAACTAGCTGTTCAAAAAGCCAATGTGACCATACCGGTCCACAAATCTATCATCAGCATTAAAGGTGAGGTCATTAGTTCTGAATGAGTTAAAAGGGCCAGCTCCTTTCATTTGCATTGAAAGGAGCTTTTTTTATAGTTTTAATTAAGTATTTAAGTACTCATAAATAAACACAAAATGAAAAACAGAAAACTTTGGTTTGGCTTTATTGCTGTTATGGTAATTTCTTTCGCCGTTCTAGGGTATTATGGAAAGGAAATTTACCGTCAGGCTCCCCCGATCCCTGATTTTGTTAAATCAACGGATGGAAAAATTCTCTTTACCGGACAGGATATCAAGGATGGACAAAACATCTGGCAATCAATTGGAGGACAAGAAGTTGGGACGATATGGGGACATGGATCCTATGTTGCACCAGACTGGTCGGCAGATTGGCTGCACCGGGAAGCAAGTTTCATGCTGGAATCCTATGCATTGAATAATGATAGCACCACTTTCTCAGCTTTGGATTTGGAAAAGCAGGCGGCATACAAGGCAAGGCTTCAAAAAGACATTAGGACAAATACTTATGATCCTGATAAAAAGGAGTTGACGATTTCGGTGGTTAGAGCTGAAGCAATCAGGCAGGTTAGCGAGCATTACACCGGGCTCTTCATGAGTGACACTTCAAAATCGGCTTTGAGAGATGCTTATGCAATTCCTGCCAACACCATCAAAACATTGGACAGGATGCAGAAAATGAATGCATTCTTTTTCTGGACATCATGGGCATGTGTCACCAACAGGCCAGGCAGTGATATCAGTTATACCAATAACTGGCCGTCAGAAGAGTTGGTAGCAAATACACCTACAAGTTCACTGATACTATGGACAGGTTTCAGTGTTATCGTATTATTGGCAGGTATTGGATTGCTTGCCTGGTATTATGCCCGGACCCGGGAAGAAGAGGAAATAGAACGATTGACCAGAGACCCATTTTTAGGTCTGGCCATGACTCCTTCGATGAAAGCCACTCTCAAATATTTCTGGGTAGTGACCGGATTAATCCTTGTTCAGGTCCTGATGGGAATTATAACAGCACATTATGGTGTGGAAGGACAAGCTTTCTATGGTTTCCCGCTTTCCGACTTCCTCCCCTATTCCTTATCCAGAACCTGGCATGTTCAGCTGGCAATATTCTGGATAGCTACTTCATGGTTAGCCACCGGTTTATACCTGGCACCTGCAATTTCGGGGCATGAGCCAAAGTTTCAGAGGTTTGGAGTTAATTTCCTGTTCATGGCACTCCTCGTCATTGTTGTTGGATCATTAGCAGGGCAATGGTTTGGAATCATGCAAAAATTAGGACTTGTCTCGAATTTCTACTTTGGTCACCAGGGATATGAGTATGTTGACCTGGGAAGGTTCTGGCAGGCATTTCTTTTTATAGGCCTTATTTTATGGTTACTCCTGATGGGTAGAGCCATCTGGCCAGCCATTACAAAAAAGGATGAAAACAGGCATTTGCTTACCATGTTCCTGATCGCTTCCATAGCTATTGCTGCTTTTTATGGTGCAGGGCTTATGTGGGGACGACAGACCAACCTGGCTATTGCTGAATATTGGAGATGGTGGGTTGTTCACCTATGGGTTGAAGGCTTCTTTGAAGTATTTGCAACAGTTGCCATCGCCTTTCTTTTTGTCAAATTAAACCTTGTCAGGACTAAGACAGCGACAAGTAATGTTTTATTCTCTACCATTGTTTTTCTTTCAGGAGGTATCATCGGCACCTTCCATCATTTGTATTTTACCGGTACTCCAACAGCCATCCTTGCTTTAGGGGCAACATTCAGTGCCCTGGAGGTTGTTCCCCTGGTTCTTTTAGGTTTCGAAGCCCATTCAACTTTAAAAATTGCAAAATCTGACACCTGGATCAGGAATTATAGGTGGCCGATTTACAGTTTCCTGGCAGTAACATTCTGGAACCTGGTAGGAGCCGGAATCTTTGGATTTCTGATCAATCCTCCAATTGCCCTCTATTATATGCAGGGGTTGAACACCACCCCGGTGCATGGCCACACGGCATTATTTGGTGTATACGGAATGCTGGGAATTGGGCTTATGTTATTTGTCCTTAGAACGATGAACCCTGATGCCACCTGGAAATCAACCTATATCAGGTTTGCATTCTGGTCGATCAATATCGGTTTAGCATTGATGGTTCTTCTGAGTGTTTTACCTGTCGGACTTGCTCAAACCTGGGTGAGTGTGAAATACGGTTTATGGTATGCACGTTCTGCAGAATTCCTTCAGAGTGATATTTTATCAACATTCCGTTGGCTAAGGGTAATCGGAGATACTATATTTGCTCTCGGAACATTATCCCTGGGCTGGTTTATCATTGGACTAAAAACCGGCTGGTCAATTGAAAAGAAAAATTAATCCATTTAAACATAAAACTATGGAACCCAATGTATTTGAAACCGGAAAAACTTTTAGTTTTTCAGAAAAAGTTGACTACTCTGCCGGAGGGATTGTAAGCAAAAAAGTCATCCAGAAAGAAAATGGGAATGTCACCTTATTTGCTTTTGATGAAGGGCAAAAGCTAAGTGAACATACTGCTCCGTTTGATGCCCTGGTGCAGGTACTGGATGGTGAAGCTGAAATAGTGATCAATGGAAATCCCAATCTGCTCAAGGCTGGTCAGAGCATTATTATGCCGGGCGGTATTCCACATGCTGTTAATGCCATCAAACCTTTTAAGATGTTACTTATCATGATCAGGAATCTGCCAGCAGTTTAATTCTTTGAACAGTCATCATGCTATTGTTTCAAAACAGGCGGAAGAGAGAATTCATCATTGTAACAACCATGATCAGAATGTATTGCAAAAAAAATCATTCCACTGATCAGGTTCCATGTATTGAATGCCAGGATTTAATCCGCTATGCAGATACCAGGCTTGAAAGATGTAAATTTGGTGATGAGAAGCCTGTTTGTAAAGATTGTGTGGTTCATTGTTATTCAAAAGAACAAAGAGAAAAAATGAAGACTGTCATGAAATGGTCAGGACCAAGGATGATATATCTGCATCCACTCTTCGCCCTGGTACATTTATTTGATTCCAGACACTAAAAGAAATCAAACATGAATATTTCGATTAAAAATCTGAAAAACGCTGAGAAACTTGCCACTGAATTTGAGGCCTTTAGAATGTATCAGTCTGAACGTCTCGAAGTAGTACATATATGCCTCAAACCAAACGAGAGTATTCCTTTACACAAGAACCCGGTCAGGGTAGTATTCTGTATTTTACAGGGTTCTGGAATCCTTGTCACTGAAGAAGGAAAATCTGTTGTTTCGCCATTTGACAGCATAGAGATATTGGAAAATACCTCCAGGAGCCTTGAGAATCCTGGTGAAACAGAGTTAAGGGTATTAGTATTGAAGCAAATAAATTGATACTGAAAACTTAGGATGAAAGCGCCTCAACAGGCGCTTTTTTATTTTTTGCAGCTATCTCATCTTGCATTAATACCATGGTAGATCTAGGAATGAACCCAGGTAAAACAACTGAAATATCGAATATTTTTGGTAAGGGAATCTTAAAAAGGGCTAATTCCATGCATACCAGGACTATTAAAAGATCGAATTAATTAAGGCAGATGAATAACAAGAACCTTTACTTTTGATCCCTTTTATGTAATTTCGTCATTCAATAACCCAATAACCTGAATAATGGAGAAAGCTAAAGAAATATTTGAAAAGTTGTGGCAGGATTATATCATTCAAAACCCTGAAGCTAAGCAAGTTTATGATGCTTTTGTTGCAGAAGGAGAGATCGTTGAGAATGATCATATTGCATTCCGCACATTTTATCATCCTCATATTAATGTGGATGTTCTGTCCCGTCCGTTCCTGCTGGCCGGATACGTTCAGAAAGGCTACTACGTTTTTGAAGATAAACACCTGACGGCCAAGCATTATGAACACCCTGACTGGGCAGAAGCTCCAAGGGTTTTTATCAGTCAGCTGATGACTGAACATTTCAGCCCGGAACTTCAGCAGGTGGTGAGTGGAATTATTGCCCGATTACCTGAATCTCTATATTTCAGTAATGAGGTGATCTATGCAGGCGATGTATGGGGTATGCCTTCCTATTCAACTTATGAGATGTTGAGAAAGGAGTCGGAATATGCAGCATGGTTGTATGTTTACGGATTCAGGGTAAATCATTTTACCGTCAGTATCAATCATTTAAAAAAGCTGAATACCATTGAAATTGTGAATCAATTTCTGAATGACAAAGGATTTCTCCTGAATGAATCCGGAGGACGTGTAAAAGGCACCCCTGCTGAACTTCTTGAACAGTCGAGCACAAAAGCCGGTATACTTCCGATCCAATTCATTGAAGGGATTTATCATATCCCTTCCTGTTATTATGAATTTGCCCGCAGGTACCCGGATACAGATGGCGAGCTTTACTCCGGTTTTATCGCAAAATCAGCGGATAAAATCTTTGAAAGCACCGATTTCTACAAAAAGTAATACTGAAAATGGGTACTGAATACCCTGTATATAAAAAAGAAGTAAATGCATAAACGAATATTTCAGTACCTGTTGTTGATGCTGCTATGGATAGGCCCGATTGCTGTGTTTTCCCAGCAAAGGCCTTTCTGGTTGGGTGCCAGATATGGTTTTTCCCTCCCTTTAGGCCAGTTTGCATCACATGAATTCAAAAAGGATAATGTTGAATACGGTGCTTATGCGCTGCTCGGAAGTAATTTCACAGCTGAGGGTGGGTGGCATTTTTCCAAATCTTTAAGTGTTAGTGGAAGTGCATCAGTATCATATTTTCCTATAGCTTCCGGCTATTATGTCAAGGATAAAAAAGCCGATGACCCTGCATTGGAGGATCTTTGGATAAAATCAGGAGCCTATGAGATTTCTAAGTATTTGATTGGAGGCGCTTACTCTTTACCAATGGGCGAGCGATTTAACCTGGCATTGAATGCCCAGGGTGGAGTTTGCAGAGCGAAGTCCCCTGACCAGCTCTATGCAGCAACCTATTTTTTTATTGGAAAACTATCCTGGGTCAAAACCCAGGCTATTAGCACTACCCCTGCATTCTCGGCAGGTCTCAACCTCAGGTACAAGCTTTTTGACCATGTGGAACTATTCCTTCAGTCGGAATACAGTTACTCTGAAGCTGTGTTCACTTTCTGGGATGCCAACTTTATAATAAAAACTGACAGAATCCTGAAAATGCCGATGATAACGGTACAACCAGGTTTAAACATTACTTTCTGAAATCATGAAGAACTTAAAAAAGATCTATCATATCAAATCCCTCCCTGAGGATGTTTTTACAGCATTAACTAACCCATTGACCATTGAAATGTGGACCGGGGCTTCGGCTGTCATGATTCCGGAAGCCGGTACCGAGTTTTCACTATGGGATGGTGATATCACAGGTATTAATCTTGAAATTATACCTAATAAACTTTTGAAACAGAAATGGGATTTTGAAGGTGAAGAAGGCAATTCAATTGTAACCATCACCCTTGAACCGGAAGGTAAGGATACCAGGGTAGAAGTTCTGCATCTTGATATTCCTGATGATGCATTTGAAAATATTGCAGATGGATGGGACAGATACTATTTCAAGCCACTGAAAGATCTTTTGGAGGAATAGCTATCTGAGTCATATACTGCTATTAATAAATCACTTACATATAATCACCTGAAGTCTTTCATGATGTATTGAAAGTGTTTTCATGGCATTTGTACCAAAGAATAGTGATCACGCATATGATTCCTCATAACAAACTTTCGGAACTCAAAACTCACCTTAAGGGAGATGTGCTGGTTGATGAGGCCAGCCTATTAATGTATGCAACAGATGCTTCAGCCTACAGGGAACTTCCGTTAGCTGTAACCATTCCTGTTGATGATGCCGATCTCAAATACCTGGTTGGATTTGCCAGGCAGATGAAAATACCTCTTATTCCCAGAGCAGCAGGAACTTCATTGGCCGGACAGGTCGTTGGGAAAGGGATAATTGTTGATATTTCAAAGCATTTTACCTCCATTATTGAGATCAATGAGTCTGAACATTGGGTAAGGGTTCAACCTGGAGTAGTACTTGATGAATTAAACAAAGTACTATTGCCGAAAGGATTATTTTTTGGCCCTGAGACCTCGACTTCCAGCCGGTGTATGATTGGTGGGATGGTAGGCAATAATTCATGTGGTTCACATTCTCTAGTTTATGGGAGCACGCGTGACCATACCCTCGAAATAAAGGCCATTTTAAGTAATGGCCAGGAAGTGGTTTTCAATTCGTTGACAAAAGAAGAATTTGCAAAGAAATGTCTTCAGAAAGATCTTGAAGGGAGTATCTATCAGAATATTAATGAAATATTATCCGATCCCGGCCATCAATCAGAGATCATTCAACAATACCCCGACCCATCGATTCATCGCAGGAATACCGGGTATGCTTTAGACTTACTCCTTGATTCAAACCCTTTTATTGCCGGTAGCCAGCCATTCAATTTCTGTAAATTAATTGCAGGCTCAGAAGGCACTTTATGCCTGATAACAGAAATCAAGCTCAATTTGGTTCCCCTTCCACCTCCTGAAAAAGCTCTTTTGTGTGTTCACTGCAGTTCACTTGAAGATGCTTTCAAAGGAAATCTAGTGGCATTAAAACACAATCCTGTTGCTGTTGAACTGATGGATGACATCATTCTTCAGCAGACCAAATCAAATATCTCTCAAAACAAGAACCGCTTCTTTTTGCAGGGAGATCCTGCTGCGATACTCATCATTGAACTGGCAGAACAAACTAAGGAAGCACTTGATTTTAAAGCCAGCAAGCTTGAATCCGATTTCAGGACTGCGGGTTATGGATACCATTTCCCTTTGATAAAGGGTGAAGATATTAATAAAGTATGGGCATTGCGTAAAGCAGGATTAGGATTGCTTTCCAATGTACCGGGCGACGCCAAGCCCGTGGCAGTTGTTGAAGATACCGCAGTGAATCCGGAAGTGCTACCTGAATACCTTGCGGAATTCAAGTTGATGCTCGACCAGTATGGATTAAGTTGTGTATATCATGCTCATATTGCAACGGGAGAACTTCATCTGAGGCCTGTTTTGAATCTGAAAGAAGCAAAAGATGTTGAACTTTTCCATACCGTAGCGCTTGAAACGGCAAAACTTGTAAAAAAATACAGGGGATCCCTCAGCGGAGAACATGGTGATGGCAGGTTAAGAGGTGAATTTATCCCCCTGATGATCGGAGAAAAGAACTACCGCTTGCTGGAAGAGCTCAAACAGTGCTGGGATCCGGAAGGGATATTCAATCCGGGTAAGATTACCCGAACGCCTAAAATGAATTCCCAGCTGAGGTATAACAGCGGACAACAGGTTGATGAGCCTGAAACCTATTTCGATTTTTCAAGGACACATGGATTGCTGAGGGCAGCCGAACAGTGCAATGGTTCAGCTGATTGCAGGAAATCTTCCATCATGGGAGGTACGATGTGTCCGAGTTATATGGCTTCTTTCGATGAAAAGAACTCCACAAGAGCCAGGGCAAACATTTTAAGAGAATACCTGACTCATTCAACGAAGCCCAATCGTTTCGACCACAAGGAAATTTATGATGTGATGGACTTGTGCCTTTCGTGCAAAGGTTGTAAAAGCGAATGCCCGTCGAATGTTGATATGGCCAGGTACAAGGCTGAATTCCTTCAACATTGGTATAAGAACCATGGAATACCCATTCGTACACGGCTCATAGCCAATATTACACTGATTAACCAACTCGGGATGATCCTGCCTTCAGTTTTCAACTGGGTAGTTACCAACCCATTGACCAGCAGCCTGCTTAAGAAAACACTAGGCTTTGCACCTAAGCGATCCATTCCCGTACTTCATAAATATACCCTTCGTGCCTGGCTTAAAATAAACGGGAATAAGGGAAGTAATTTCAGCAATGGAGGTGTTTATCTTTTCGCTGATGAGTTCACTGATTACAATGATGTGACCGTGGGAATCAAAGCCATACAGTTGCTGAATAAACTTAATTACAAAGTTGAAATACCGGCGCATACACAAAGTGGCCGCACTTACTTATCGAAGGGTTTAGTCAAAGCATCCAAAAAGTTCGCCATCCGGAATGTGAATTCTTTAAAGGATATGGTGAATGATGCGACTCCTTTGATAGGCATTGAACCTTCTGCCATTCTGTCATTCCGCGATGAGTACCCTGACCTGGTCGGAAGCGAATTAAAAGATGCTGCCATCAAACTATCAAGAAACTGCCTGATGTTTGATGAATTTATAATGCAGGAGGTAGCAAAGGGAAAGATACAATCGAATCAGTTCTCCAGCAGGCAAGAAAGCATTAAACTGCATGGACATTGTCATCAGAAAGCACTTGCATCTACAGGACCCACAAAAGAGATGTTGTCGTTACCTGCCAATTACAGGATAGTAGAAATCAAATCCGGATGTTGCGGTATGGCGGGTTCCTTTGGATATGAGAAAGAGCATTATGAATTTTCCCAGAAAGTGGGAGAACTGGTATTATTCCCTGAAGTACGAAATTCTTCAGAAAACGTAATAATAGCAGCTCCCGGGACCAGTTGCAGGCACCAGATCAAGGATGGCACCGGAAGGAAGGCATTTCATCCGATTGAAATATTATATGATGCTTGTTTATAGCAATTAATTATGGCATCTGATGAGCAAATTAAACTTCCCCATCCAAGTTTTTAAGTTTTGTCCAAGGTGTGGATCTGCCCGGATAAAAGAGGCCAGTATAAGATCGATGAAGTGCCCGGATTGTGGGCTCGATTGGTATTTCAATATGGCAGCTGCAGTAGCTGGGCTAATTTTCAATGAAAAGGGTCAGCTCTTACTGACTATCAGGGCTAAAGATCCGGGAAAAGGATTGCTTGATCTTCCGGGAGGATTTGTGGATATGGGTGAAAATGCTGATCAGGCATTAAGAAGGGAAATCAAAGAAGAGCTTGACCTGGAAATCTCCACAATGGATTTTATGGGCTCTTATCCGAATCAGTATCTTTTCAGTGGAGTGATTTATGAAACCCTCGACCTGGTATTCAGGTGTAAAGTGGACAATTTTGACAATCTCTCAGCAGGGGATGATGTTGCCGGGTATATTTTCAAGAATCCCGACAAGATTGATATACAAGAAATTGGCTTACAATCCATTAAACAAATAATCCTAAAACTTCAATCGAAATCCTGAAGGGGATTGAGTTGCTTTTTCATTCTACTGAAGATGTTTAAAACGATTAGTTAAATTCAACAATTTCAGGTTTTCCGGTTTCAAACTCTTTTAAACCGAAGTCTCTTGTGTTAAATGTGTTCATTTTGATCACATTATTTCCCTGCGAGGGTATAACAGGATAATATGATAGTGATATCTGCAAGAAACTGGCATTCAGGAAATCGTTTTTGATAAGCACTCCTATTCCAAGGTGCGTATAAATCTTACTGCCCCTGAAACTCCCATTGGCATCCGACATCATACCTAAACTACCAAGCAGGTATGGGCCAAACCTGAAGCCGATGACACTCCATGGGGCATAGGATTGCGTCTGGAAGGTAAGGATACACTTAGCAGTGCTCATTTGTGCTTCCAGGTCAAATCCACTGCTTCCCATATAGGAATTAAAGGAAGTCGATTCCAATGGCAAACGATTGAAGCCCATTACGAATTCTGATTTTACAAACTGCCTGAATTTCCAATTTCCTATCTTCCTGAGTTTTGTGAAATAGGTACTTCCTGCAAGAAGGCTTCCCTCCTGCCGCTTGAGTCCGGTATAAAATGTACCTAGTTCGAACCTGAATGCCAGGTAGCCAAAATTGTAATAATCAGCCCAAAGACTTTTATACCCAAGGTAGTATGAAACCACTGAATTCCTGTTCCTGATCCCGGCCAATACGGTATATGACCTTCCAATCGGGATATCTTCGATGAAACCATACCGAAAGAGAAACCGGTCCTGAATATACTTCCTGGAATTAAGGCTTATACCAAGCAGATAAAGGGATTCATCAGCATATCTGAATGAAGTATCGATTGTTTCTGAAGGTTTTTCAAAGAATCGTTTTTTTATCCATCGGTTGGAAAGTATCAGATGTGTATTTCTTTCCACTTCGGATGTGCCCCGGAAAACAGGAATTGAATTTCCCACCCAATAGTCCTGAGTGTTAAAGCGATAATCCTGAAGGAATTTGCCTGAAGTCAGTAAAAGGGAATCCCTTCCGTATTTCTGCTCCAAAGAAAGTCCACCGGCCCATTGTGTATAGGTTGAATAAAATGGACGGTCGATATGAAGGTATTTATTATAACCCCCATTTTCTGATTGAGAATACCGAAGCTGTGCACTTATAAAGGTATTATACACATTAGGTATCTGGTATCCAACATCATACCAGGTTCTGAATATATCGAGGTTTCTCATTTGTTCCACCCTGAGTTGGTGACCTGATCCCAGGAAATTCTGTTCTTTAAGCGAAAGAGATAGTTGATTCCCGGAAAGGGCTCCATCAGGAACAATACTCCAGACATCCTGAATTTTGAGCAGGACATTAATGGAATCGTTTACTACTGCCAGCTCCATATATACCTCTCTGACATAAGACTGTTTACGCAGCAGTCGCAATGACTCCATAACTGACAAGGAATCGAAGGCCTGGTGCCGTCTGAAAAGGAGTAAGTTCTTTACAGCAAGAGGCAAAGTCTTCACATGCAAATAATTACCGGTTTTAGCTACCCTATCTACAGGTTTTCCGGCAGAATCTGATACCCTGTAACCAAATGGATCCAATACTTCAACCCGGACTGAACGGATGATTTTATTTTCACATTCCAGGTATGCTGGAGTTAGGCTACTGTTATCATGCCCTTCAATTCTATCCTGTAATTCAGCAGGGGCCGATTTAAAAAAAACAGGATAGATCAATCTTGTCAATCCTCTTTTGTTCGAATAATTCTGAATCTTTCTATATACCCTGCTACTATCTTTCCAGTCGAAACCCACTGAATCCTGACCAGTTACCGAAAGGTGCATAATTAATGCACAAAGGAATGCGAGTATCCTTCCGGGTTTTATTATCATTAGTGTGGTTCAGTGCTAAATCTAATTGTAAAGATAGCTGATTTCAGGAAACAGGTTTTAATGAGAAGTCCTGAGAACTTTTACAATAAAATAAAGATAATAGGAATGGTATCTCTTTGATTCAATTTACACTGAGAAAACAGTAGAAAACCAGAAGTAATAAAGGAGTAAAAAGGCTGGGATTAGAAGCTGGGACATTTCAGTTCCCTGATATGGAAATTTTTCTTAGGTGCATTAAACAGGTATGTAACAGAGAATTCATGAGCTCCGCCTGATTGAACACCTAGCCTGGAAATAGTATAATCAAAACTGTAACCTAATTTGAATTGTTTTTGCTGGAATCCTAGTAATACGATGACAGCATCTGAAGTTTCAATATTGTTCCTGAACCAAAGGCCGCCTACAAAAGGATACATATTTACTGACATCCCTAAATTCAGTTGATGGAATTTACCTTGTTGGAAGTAAACAACATTTGGTGAAAGGGAGAAATTACGAAGATCTTCTCCTTCCATACCCTGAACAAAATCGAACAATGCACCGGCATGAATGGTGAGTCTGTAGTCCATTCTTAGGGTATTGTTTCCGTAAAATGACATTTCCGGCTTGTTAAGGTGATCAACAGCCAGACCAAAATACAAGCTTTCTTTATATCCAGCCAAAAATCCTGCTGAAAGGTCGATATCACCATAATTAGGTCTGCTGGGTGCAGTTTCGGATGTTTGTTTAAGCACACCGGTGTTAACATTGATTTGATCACCAAAAACGAACTTATCCCAATTTAAGCGGTACTGGGTATAACCAACCTTGAAAGCTGCATTGAAAACAAGACTTCTGGATGCTTGCAAGCGATAGGAATAAATTCCGCTTCCGCTGAAAATATTATAAGCTCCACCTGCAGCCACTGTTGAGGTAGCCATCAAACCAACACCACCTGAAACAGATTCAAGGTGATCATCATAAGTAGCACTATAGGTAACATAGCCATCACTAATGGTAGGCCATTGATTGCGAAAGTTAAGGGTAAGACGCGGACAAAGTTTTGCTCCTGCAAGAGCTGGATTCAAATAAAGAGGATTGGCATAAAACTGGGAAAACGCAACATCCTGACTAAAAGACCTTATTGAGGCAGCCAGAAGTATGAAAAGAAAAAAGATGTTCGTTTTTGATTGCATTGTAAGAGTAGTAGTAATGTAGTGAAACTAGCTAAGCAGTAGTAAAAGCAGTAGGACTCTTGGGTTGCAACCTTAGCCGGATTGGAATAAACTTATTCTTCTTCAGGCTTATACAAAGATAATGAACTTTTTATGAAAACCTTTAAACTATTTGATTCTTATTAAAAAGTCTATCTTGTGTAGGTGCGATTAGCATATTTCAATTCTTATGCCAAAATTTACAAACACCTGTATTTCAATATAATATATAATATATTGATAATAACTTCACCTTTTCAGGAATCTATACTTATTACAAATAGTACAATTTTGGGACATTTTCCCAAAATATCTAACCCTCTTAAGACAAAAGAGAGTTTCATAAAAAAGCTAAAGGATTATTTCATGAGCATCACAACACCGCGGAGTGGCGATTCCTGTTCCATTTGATAATATGGTGGAACACTAAAGTAAACCAACCAGGTATAAAGGTCAGTCTGACAAGGTTGGCCATTAAAGGTTCCATCCCATCCCTGTTTGATATCATCAGATTCAAATATCTGTTGTCCCCATTTATTAAAGACAATCATCTTGTATGTAAATTCAATATCCAGATTTGTATAAGCAAGGAAAACATCATTCAATCCATCGCCATTAGGTGTGAAAGCACTCGGTACTTCGATTCTTGATAGCTGCCGGCTACCTACACTAATCCAGGCAGTATCATCGGTCATGCAGCCATTTTTGTCGATAATAAAAATGGAATAGAATCCCTGGTCTGACTCCCTGACATGATCAATTGTCAGAGAATTGCCATGAGTAGTAGCATTACCCGGACTCTTCCAAGAAATGTCCACAGGGTTACCGGTCCAGATCATTCCCAATGAGTTCCAGTGGATCACCGGCTTCCAGCATCTTATCCCCAATAATCTCAACAGTAGCAGGTCTTATAACATTCACCTGTCCAGCCTCAAACTGAACATTGATCTGGTGATGATCCTGATTAAAGAAGATGTTATATCCTGGTATTGAATCATCAAGATCCACATGACATTTTCCAGGTTCATTGGTTTTGAAAATAAGCCTGATCAGTTGTCCACTATCAGCAATGGAAGCAGGAGTGCTTTGAGTCCACTGAATGGAAACCCTGCCACTCAATGAATCGGCTTTTACTGACAAGGCATCTTTAATGTCAGGATCAGCATAGTTGAATCCTTCACAATTCATGATTTCCGGATCATATTTCAGATTCAGTCCGAAGGAAACAATGTCCTTGAAACCATATACCATAATGGGTAATTCGACATAATCTCCGAGACAGGCTGCCACATCTTCTGCCATTAGCTTCCCGGCATCAGGAACATTTATTGTTACTTCATCCGTACAGAAATTTGAATCCACCACGGTAAAGGTTTGGACACCCGGAGATACAAAGAACTGGCCAGTTCCAACATATGGTGGCAATCCGCCATTTGCAGTAACAGTTATCTCTGCAGAGCCGCCAATGAGTTGAACGGCTGTGGTAATTTCAGCAATGGCTTCCAGGCGTTCAGGTTCCAGAATCCGGAAAAGAGTATCGATCTCACAACCTGCATGATCAATTAGATGGAGTTGGTACCAGCCTGCACCCAGGCTATCTATTCCATTATTACCTTCGATGCCATTCCAACTGTACTCGTAAGGTGCAATACCTCCTGAAACAGCTAATTGAATCGAACCTGCCTTATCACCGAAGCATAAATTATGTGTTAATGCAGCCTGGAAAATAAGCAATGAATCCGGCTGTGTCAGAACGATTGAATCTGTATCAATGCAGCCATTGATATCAGAAACTACAACAATATAGGTAGAAGCTACCAAACCGACAGCGCGGGCAGTATGCTGATTTGCCGGATCATTCCATGAATAGGTAATTGGTGCAACTCCACCTTCAACAATAGCTTCTGCATAACCATCATTCCCTCCATGACAACTTATTCCTGAAGTTTTCATTTCAGTGATCCGTGGTCCTGCAAGATCTTGTATTACAATTGGTTCATGATCCCGGAATTCACAGTAGGAATCTTTGATCCAGAGCTGGTAAGTTCCCGGATCCAAGTTGAGGAATGCACTGTCAGATGTCCAACTAACTCCATTGTCGATGCTGAACTGCAGGGTTCCGGTTCCGGTGGCTGAGATTTGGATGCTGCCGTTCGATTGTCCGCAGGTGGCATCAGTTGCAGTGACGGCCAGAATCTGCGGGCCACCCAGGCTGTTGATGATTACAGGGTTATTCAGATAAGGTGTTTCACAGAAATCATCCTTTACCTTAATAGTATAGGTTCCGGCTGATAAATTCGTAAACAGGCTGTCGGATGACCAGCTTGTTCCATTGTCGATGCTGAACTGCAGGGTTCCGGTTCCGGTGGCTGAGATTTGGATACTGCCGTTTGATTGTCCGCAGGTGGCATCAGTAGCAGTGACGGCCAGAATCTGCGGGCCACCCAGGCTGTTGATGATTACCGGGTTATTCAGGTAAGGTGTTTCACAGAAGTCATCCTTTACTTTTATATTATAGGTACCGGCTGACAGATTCGTAAACAGGCTGTCGGATGACCAGCTTGTTCCATTGTCGATGCTGAACTGCAGGGTTCCGGTTCCGGTGGCAGAGATATGGATGCTGCCGTTCGATTGTCCGCAGGTGGCATCAGTAGCAGTGACGGCCAGAATCTGCGGGCCACCCAGGCTGTTGATGATTACCGGGTTATTCAGGTATGGTGTTTCGCAGAAGTCATCCTTTACCTTAATAGTATAGGTACCGGCTGATAGATTCGTAAACAGGCTGTCGGATGACCAGCTTGTTCCATTGTCGATGCTGAACTGCAGGGTTCCGGTTCCGGTGGCAGAGATATGGATACTGCCGTTCGATTGTCCGCAGGTGGCATCAGTAGCAGTGACGGCCAGAATCTGCGGGCCACCCAGGCTGTTGATGATTACAGGGTTATTCAGGTAAGGTGTTTCGCAGAAATCATCTTTTACCTTAATAGTATAGGAGCCGGCTGACAGATTCGTAAACAGGCTGTCGGATGACCAGCTTGTTCCATTGTCGATGCTGAACTGCAGGGTTCCGGTTCCGGTGGCGCTGATCTTGATACTTCCGTTTGATTGTCCGCAGGTGGCATCAGTAGCAGTGACGGCCAGAATCTGCGGGCCACCCAGGCTATTGATAATGACAGGGTTATTCAGATAAGGTGTTTCGCAGAAGTCATCCTTTACCTTAATAGTATAGGTACCGGCTGACAGATTCGTAAACAGGCTGTCGGATGACCAGCTTGTTCCATTGTCGATGCTGAACTGCAGGGTTCCGGTTCCGGTGGCTGAGATTTGGATACTGCCGTTCGATTGTCCGCAAGTTGCATCTGTAGCATTGACGGCCAGAATCTGCGGGCCACCCAGGCTGTTGATGATTACCGGGTTATTCAGATATGGTGTTTCGCAGAAGTCATCCTTTACCTTAATAGTATAGGTGCCGGCTGATAAATTCGTAAACAGGCTGTCGGATGACCAGCTTGTTCCATTGTCGATGCTGAACTGCAGGGTTCCGGTTCCGGTGGCGAGATTTGGATGCTGCCGTTCGATTGTCCGCAGGTGGCATCAGTAGCAGTGACGGCCAGAATCTGCGGGCCACCCAGGCTGTTGATAATTACAGGGTTATTCAGATAAGGTGTTTCGCAGAAGTCATCCTTTACCTTAATAGTGTAGCTTCCGGCTGATAAATTCGTAAACAGGCTGTCGGATGACCAGCTTGTTCCATTGTCGATGCTGAACTGCAGGGTTCCGGTTCCGGTGGCAGAGATTTGGATACTGCCGTTTGATTGTCCGCAGGTGGCATCAGTAGCAGTGACGGCCAGAATCTGCGGGCCACCCAGGCTGTTGATGATTACCGGGTTATTCAGGTAAGGCGTTTCGCAGAAGTCATCCTTTACCTTAATAGTATAGGTGCCGGCTGATAGATTCGTAAACAGGCTGTCGGATGACCAGCTTGTTCCATTGTCGATGCTGAACTGCAGGGTTCCGGTTCCGGTGGCTGAGATTTGGATACTGCCGTTCGATTGTCCGCAGGTGGCATCAGTTGCAGTGACGGCCAGAATCTGCGGGCCACCCAGGCTGTTGATGATTACCGGGTTATTCAGGTAAGGTGTTTCGCAGAAGTCATCCTTTACCTTTATATTATAGGTACCGGCTGACAGATTCGTAAACAGGCTGTCGGTTGACCAGCTTGTTCCATTGTCGATGCTGAACTGCAGGGTTCCGGTTCCGGTGGCTGAGATTTGGATGCTGCCGTTTGATTGTCCGCAGGTGGCATCTATTGCCTGAACGGATAAGATTGAAAGATTATCGATAGTAACTTCCAGTGATGAAGTTGAGGGGATACATGCGTTAGAGTTCCCATTGCCATAGGCTGTTAGTGTAAGAATGACTGTTCCTTGAAGTATATCATCCGGACCAGCAAAATATTCGGGATTAAGCAGGCTTGAATCACTGAAATAGCCGTCTCCATTGCTACTCCAGACTAAATAACTGTAATCGGATGCCTGGGCACCGGTAACAGAAACCTGTAAAGTATTGCACAATATGAATCCAGGGCCTGCATCAGCAAAAGGCTGAGCAAATACTTCAATAGTACCTAATTCCATGACTGCATCACAATCATTTGCTGAATGTTGTATGCAAGAAAGCTGATAAAGTCCTGCAGTGACATTCCATTCAATTTCAACTGTGTCGGCGGTACTTAGAAGTATATTTTGAGTGCCTGAAGGATCTTCGATCTTCCAGGTATAAGTTGCATTTGGTTCACCATCGATCCTGTAATGGCGAACGGCTCCAATACATACCTTGTCGATACTATACTGGCTGAATGATTGGAGTCCAATCACCAACAGTATAGCGAACAATATGTATCTGAGCACTTTATGCATTTCTATCAGTATTGATATATATGTGAACTCACAGGGCGAGGTTTAACCATAAGTTCGACCGGCAGTGTGGGTACGTTATTGGTTCCGTTAGCATCACTTACTTCAAGTACCTGGTAAGATGTTGTTACCGAAGGATTCAAAGGAATGATGAAAGGGCTGGAAGTTATATCAGAGTATGTTTGAGATGTGGTTCCATCGAACAGCGTCACAGACCAGGGGCCTTCGCCGGTTAACTGGATATTAAGTGCAGAGGTATCTCCTGTACAGATGGGTTCAGGTTGTGCAATAACTGCAGTTGGAAGAGATTCAAGTACTGTCATTTTACCCACTTTCAGGTTCATTGTACATCCGGCCCGTGAGGCAGTTACTTTGTAGAAGTATGTACCCGGAATGAGCCAGGTAACACTTACATCAGGGCCAGTTGAGACACCATTTAAGAAGAAAGCTTCAGAATTCGGACAATTTCCGGGAGTATTGGCGAGGTTAATTCCATCGACCTCATTATAGAGTTCCCAGGAATAGGTATCACCTGGAACGGCAATCACAGAAAGGTTATAAGTCTGACCAGCTGACACAGATACCTGGGCCATGGCAGAAGCCATAGTCATTACCAGTATTCCTACCAGTAATAATCGGTACCCTATGTGTTTAAACTGTGTCATTCAGACGAGTAACTGTTATTTTTTTTCGTGAAAAAGTACTTTCGAGCAGCCAGGATAGTTTTCTGACATTTCTACTTCTTTTTTTTACATTTTATCACCTATTCACATTATTATCAAGCATTTAATTCCAGGTTAAGTAGGACCCAAGAGGGCATACCTCTCCCATTACCGGTCTTAAGGGCCGGTTTCCTGCCATCTTTTTTCGCCATCGGAACCTGATTTTTCGCCAGATTTGACTGAATATCAGATCATGATGTTCAGGGAGAATTCTGCGATTATTCCGTTTGAATACAGCAATGATTGTGGCATCCCTGGGCATTGGACCGGAACTTTGCCTGAGCTTAATTGCCCTATAAGAGGCAAATGTTCCATCTCTTGCATGGGTTATGCTACTATCAGCTCCAATTCCATCCCTTGCATGCCTCGTTAAGATCTGGCCATGACCAGGGAGTGGACCATGTTTATTATAGAATCTATTCATTTGACTTCAATTGAGTCAGATTTGAATCATTCAATCGCAATACTAGTGTACATCACAGGATATGATTATACAATGCATGAAGCTCATCTTCATCCTACATCAGTTATAATGATCGGATGAATACCAGTTCCAATAAATACAATAAGGCCCCTACCCTTTTCAAGAAAGAGAAGCTGCCATTGCACTCATGTTATGGTGCATGATTCATGATGTCATGATTGCATATTTCAGATCATATCTTTCAGAAATGTTTCTTCCAGGATCGTCTCCTGAATTTGAAGTTCTTACAGAAAGTGCATCAAATCGACCAGGAAATGCCTGTATTTTTCCTGAGCCACAAGGCTCACATGGCATCTGCCGGTTTTATATCCGCTCATTCTATTTGTTTCTCATACTACCTCTCCTTTAACCTGCCATTCAACTGCAGGTAAAAGGAGTCATTAGTATGAAAAAGCAACAAGGTATGATCATGCCGTTATGGCTTAACCGGTAAGAAAGGTGTTGGTGTAACAGCCTGTACATCCGGTCTTGGAGTGATCGTTTGGTAGGCGATATCATTGGTAAAGCCATCAACCACCAGGTTTGGACAAGGAGGTGAATTGGGGCCATTATCATGATGAACGTCACCTAATGGAGGAGTAGCTGACAGCATTGTAATACCATCGACAGCAACTGCAACCTGCTCAGCAGTAAGTCCTTCGTAATTGCTGGCACCATTTGAATGGTCGATGATGATGCGAATAAAGATGGATTCCCCTGCTGCACCAATGGTAGTTCCTGTGCCAGGTACAACGGGATCAACAGAAGTATAAACACCTGCTGCCAAAGTCATTGCATGAGTTGCAGCAAAAGAGGTAGCGGAAGACCATACTACTTCTGAAACTGTTTCTTCAGGATCTAAACCGGCAATGGTGATGCTGGGTAACCAAGACACAGACCAGTTAGCAGCAGACACTTCATAATAGAGTGTATCTGCACCGAAATCATATATAACTCCTTCAGGTGCTGTTGCATCATAATCAGCACTTACAATGTCGGAGATACAACGGTCGATGTTTGTTCCGTAACCCGGCTGAAGCACTTTACTTGCATTAAGGTTAGCAATATCAAGGGTGAAAGCATTGATAGGCTGGATCTTGTAAACCTTCATATTATTAGGGCTACAGGTGCCATTATCATTCACCACATTGATGATTACGAATACAGGGTTTGCCGGATCGTAGGTAAAACTGTTCCAGGTAAGTGAAATTGAGTTACCATCAACTGTTCCTACGTTATAATTGGCACCTGCTGCTGCCAGGAATGCACTGGTACCGGGAACTTCCGGGGTGGCAACCAGTACTTTATTTGTGATAAAAGTCTGGTCTTGTGTAACTCTCCATAAATAGGTCTTAGTACCCGGAGGGGTGGGAACATTCACTTCATAAGTGTAAGGTGTACCTGCAATAGGATGCAGAGCATCAGCGGGAAGACAGGTGATCGTTCTTGGAGCTAACTGAGCCATGGATGTAGAGATACCTATGGCCAGGAAAGCTGCCAACATTAATAAAAGTTGCTTTTTCATGTTTTTAATTTTTAATTGATTGTGAATGAAACTTTGTTTTCTTTGCTTTTTTCAAAATTGTTGTTAATGTTCATAATTCATTGAATTAGTGATTGAGTTGGGTCAGATGTTAATTTTTTTTATTTATCCATAGGCATACTATTAGTTTGACATCAGTTGATTTTTTATTATTGTTTAATTACGTTTGGACGAGGAGTTATGGTTATATTGACTTCATAAATTGCAGATGCATTTCCATTGCAGTCCACCACCTGGTAGCTGATTTTATGGATCAGGTTACCGGTTAATATTCCCGGGAACTGAATATCACTGCTGTAGGTGGATGGTTGTCCGGTGAAATACAATGAGGGTAAAGCAGGGAGGATACTTCCATCAGCAAAATCGATGTGCCAGCGGATTTCCGGAGTACAACCCAGGCTGCAGTTATCGGTAATAGCGGAAATATCCAGGTCAAAAGTTGTACTTCCTGCTATAAATGTGTAATACTCAGGTCGATCTGGCTGAATATCCATGGTTGGGTCATAATAAACTGCTGTATTAATCGACTCAACGCAGAAACTAAAGGGTCCCGGCAATACAAATGCAGGTGGCTGATCATCAACTACTGTTATTGTTTGGTAGCATGTATCAGAACCTGAGATATTGGAAGCAATCCAACGAATCGTGGTTGTACCCAGGTTAAAGGTATAGGGGTTTGGAAGAATCGGAATCCCGGTACCGGAGCCTGTTGTTGCCCCAGACATTTGCCATTGCCAGCTTACAGGTAAAGCCCCGGAATTGAGAGCAGGTATCCCTGGATCTAATGAAGCTATGCATAAACCGGATTGTGTATTCTGCAAAATATCAGCCGGACAGGTGATATCAGGAGGGTCGTTAGGTGTAATTGTTACAGTAAAGCTGCAGTATGATGAATTTCCACATAAGTCGGTCACAGTATAGCTTACGGTCGTTGTTCCAACATTGAACTGGTAGGGTGACGGAATAAAACCGGTCCCTGCCCCCGTTGAAGGTGCTGACAGGCTCCATGAAAAGATCAATGAATCTGCAACAGAACAATTATCGGCAGCTGAAGGAGCTGATAAAGAAACGTTGGCAAATTCTTCTCCCGGTTCAGCAGGAAGTGTTACAGATGCAGGGCAAGACAATGCGGGAGGATTAATATCTTCAACCAGAATTTCTTCCTGGCAAATTGCATTACAGCCATTAACATCAGTTGTCATTAATGTCAGCAGGAATGTTTCATCACAGAGGTCACCTGCAGTGACACTTACTACCTGAGCATTAAATGGACCAGTAATAGCACCATTTCCTGAGATCGACCAGGCATAATTGCTCATTGCTGCCTGTCCTGAATATTGATTTCCGGAAGTCCCGGGACAAACCGGGCTGGAACCACTGATGATACAAGTGGGCAGGGAATTGATCGTGATGGTATGACTTACATTCTGAGTTTGGGAACAGCCATTATCTGAACTGATTGAAACGATGGTATAAATATATGTCCCGGGCATATTAGTGGGAACTGACAGTTCCACTGATGAACCAAATGTTGTGGTGATGGATTGCTGTGCACCACCATTGATGGTATAAAGGAAAGTATAAGGTGCTGTCCCATCTGTTCCTGTGAAAGTAAGGATCGGGGAAATGGAATACAGACAAGCAGAAGTGGGTCCTGTGATAGATGCTGAAGGTAATGGATAGACAATAATATCAATGGAATCGGTAAGTGGAGGACAGCCATAACCATCAGATACAGAAAGATAATACCTTCCGCTGCCATTCGTTGTAATCCCATTGATTACAGGATCTTTCAGAGTGGAGGTAAATCCTCCCGGACCTGTCCATGAGTAGGAAACCGGGGGCTTTCCACCTGTCAGGTTTGCAAACAGTTGAACGTTTTCACCTTCACAGAATATACCATCTCCACTACAAGTAGGGTCAGTAGAAAATGGGATTGGGGCCAGGGTTCCAAACGAGATATCATCAATACCAAAATCGTTTCCGTTTGCTGATGTATTGAGGTCAAGAATTTCAATTATAGCAGTGGTTGAAGCCCCTGAATTCCAGGTACCATAGAATCTATCCTTGAGCAGCCAGGGATTATTGAGTATATTTTGTCCAGCGGTTAGAAAAGCAGTAGTTCCAACCTGAGTACCATTTACTGAGAATCTAAGTTCAGCATAGGGAGATACATTATTCAAGCTGATGGCCCAGGCAGAAAAGTAATAATCTGTATTCGGAAGGACAGTTACTGTTTCTCTCCAAACAAAGGGCTGAGGAGCATATTTAGCTCCGTTAACAATAAGGAAATTGGCATTACCGGTTCCACTACCCGTGGTATGGTCATAGCCCCAGAAGTTACTATGGTTAAAATTCGCGTTGCTGTTAATGGCATATTCACTTTCCGGAGCAACCAATCCATTTGCAGTGGGGTCATAAGCATAACCTGAGGTGAAACCTGTATTACCTGCAGAAAAGTCACCATTTACAACCAGTTCGGAAGAAACTGAAAGGTATGCAGCACCGGTACATCCATTGGCATTTGTCACAACAACACTGTACATCCCGGCGATATCCACTTTTATTGCTTGAGTGGTTTCTCCTGTATTCCAGAGGTAAGTTCCACCACCTGAAGCCGTGAGCACAATCATGCCGGGAACGCTGCAATAATCGGCAACAATTTCAGGTTCCGGCACTGGATAAGCATTCACAGTAACAGAAGCATTTCCACTGCAGGTTGTTAAAGGATCTGTATAAGAAACCAGATACTGTGTAGTTGTAGTAAGTGTAACTCCCACAGGATCTTCTGCAGTAGATGTGAATCCGGCAGGATTGGAACTCCAGCTGATAGCCGGCAGATTAGTAGGTGTTCCTGTGAGGACTACATTATCAATAGCCCAATAGCGTCCCCTGTTTGAACCACAGTAATAGTTGAATCTTACTAAGAAAGTACTGCTATTGATATAGGTAGCACCTAGTGAGAGTACCACATTTTGAAAACTTCCGGGAGACCCCCTGTCATTGGTGTAGGTAGCTACCGTTGACCAGGAAGTCCCATTATTAGTGGAAACTTCAACTTTGGCAGACTCTCCAGTAGTACTGTTAAAGTCATAATAATGCCAGAATGAAAGTGATAAATCGGAATATCCAACAGTGCTCAATAGTGGAGAAACCAGCGTGGTCGCGGTAACTGTGCCATTTTGAGAACGGCTGTCGGAAAGATAGAATTGACTTACATCGTTGGAATGAAGAGTCTGGCTATTCGTCACGTAGCCATCAGGCCTTAATGTCCAGGTTGCATTTGCAGTTGTTCCACCGGTAGAAGTATTTGTCCGGGCCCAGGTATTGGTAGCCGCATTGAAGTCTTCACTCATAATGGTAGGTGATGCAGCCCATGATGAGGATGAATTCAGGTTAAACAGGGATCCCGGACAAACAGATGCAGCAGAGGATGAAGCACTCACTGTTGGAATGGGGTTAACAGTGACTGTTATAGTCAGAGGATTACCCTGGCATAAGTTAGTTTGGGAGGTCGGAACTACAATATATTGAACACTTCCTGCAATGCTATTGCTGGAATTCAGAAGTACCTGGTTGATTTCATTTCCTGTACCAGGGGAATAACCTGAAATGCCCCCCGAGATTGTGCCTATTGACCATGTATAAGTTGAAGTTACTGATGCTGCCAGTGTAAGGTAAAAAGCTGAACCGCTGCAAACACTGTATGATGCGGCATTCAGCAGCGAAGGTTTTGGATGAACTGTGACAATTACTGAAACAGGAATTCCCTGGCATGAACCCGACCCGGAAGTTGGCACAACGAGATATTCTACTGTTCCATCTAAAGCATTACCCGGATTATTCAATACCTGGGAAATAAGGTCTCCTGTACCAGCTGAAGCACCGGTAATTCCACCTGTTATTGTTCCGATGGTCCAACTATAAGATGAGGGTATATTTGATGTAAGTGGAATATTAGTTGTTGCACCACTGCATATTTCAACAGCTGTGGCATTCGTCAGAATGGGCCTGGGATGAACTGTGAGTTTAACAGTGAAAACATCACCCTTGCATCCTGATGCGCTAACCGGTTCTAAGGTATAGAGCACATCCACCGGAAGAAGTGTAGTATTTGACCAGGCATCATCAGCAATCACTGTTTCAGAAAAGCCTGTCCCGGTTACGGGATTACCTGCCACAGCAGGGAGACCATTGCTATTAATTGAAAATATATTATAAGAAGCTACAGGTTCTGCATTGGTGCTGGCATCTAAAAGCAATCCTGATGCTGAGTTGCTGCATATTGTGGCTGTTTGAGATGGAACAACAGGAGCAGGATTAACATTTATTAATACGGATGTGGAAGTGTTGGTACAAACATTAGCTGTTGCAGTGATATTATATGTAACCTGGGAAACAAGTCCGGAAGTGTTCATGATCAATTCATTGATCTGAGTACCGGTGCCATTTGCATTGAAGGTTGTTCCTGATCCGGTGGTCAATATTGCTTCCCAGTTGAACAATGTGCCTGTAATATTGCTACCCAGCACTATATGAGTGCTCTCGCCAGAACAGATGGTTTGTTCGAGTGAGGAAGGATTTACTGTGACTGTGATAATTTGATTCAAAGTAATAGTAACACTGTTCGTGTCTGAACAACCGGTAACCTGATTCACTTCAATCAAGGTGTATGTTGTTGAAGTTGTCGGGGTTACTGTGGGATCAGATTCAGTAGAGGAATAACCGGGAGGATCGGAAGTCCAGGAATAAGTATTCCCTGGTACGGCAGGCCCTCCAATCTGGATGCTGGCGCCTTCACATATCGTTGAATTATTCCCTGTAAAGGCTTGGGGAGTATCTTTAATATTCACCATCAGGCTTGAAGCCGGTCCATTGCCGCATGAATTTGAAGGAACCACTATTACATTACCAGTGGTATTTCCTGTGGATGCACTGATTGATGAAGTTCCCTGTCCTGAAAGAATTACCCATCCTCCCGGAACTGACCATGTATAGGTAACTCCCGAAATCGCAGTTACTGAAAAATTCTGTATTTCCCCTCTGCACAGACTATTGCTGCCTGAAATCACTCCTGCCGAAACCGGCAGTGGGTCAACAGTTACCGGAAAAGTGTCTGAAAGACCATTCCCGCATGAATTTGAAGCAAATACAGCAATATTTCCGCTGTTACTTCCAACCAGAACCGTCAGGGTATGGGTTCCCTGACCACTCTGGAGAATCCATCCGGCAGGAATCGTCCAATGGAAAGTTGAACCGGTAATGGCTGGTATGGTATATACCTGCACTGAACCTTCGCAAGGTGTTTGAGAACCGCTTATTGGTCCGGACTGAGGTGGAATCAAACTTTCTACTACGACAGTAATGGATGATGGAGAGCCATTGCCGCATGAGTTGGAAGGGGTAACTGTAATAGTTCCTGAAGTCGTTCCAACCGTAACCTGTATGCTATTAGTACCCTGCCCGGAAATGAGTGTCCAATCGGCTGGTACTGACCAGGTATAAGTGACATTGGCAACATTTGTTACGGAATAAACCTGCGATGAAGCGACACAAACCGTATCATTTCCGCTAATAGGTGAAGGCTGGAGAGGAATTGCTGAAAGAGGACTCACTGCCAGTGTCCTTGAAGCCCCTCCCCCACAGGTATTGGATGGACTTACCGAAATATTGCCTGGTGTGGCCCCAACGGTGACAGTAATGGAATTGCTGCCCTGCCCTGAACTTATGGTCCAGCCAGCCGGGACACTCCATAAATAAGTGGTTCCCGGGATATTAACAACTGAATAAGATGCTGTTGACCCTGAGCATGGAACCGTATTTCCAGTGATAACTGATGGAAGTGATGGAGCTGAAATCTGAATGGTAACAGCTAAGGATTGTGAAGTGCCATTCCCACATGCATTAGAGGGAGTAACGGTGACATTCCCACTATTTGCGGAAGTGGTAACAAGTATCGAATTGGTTCCCTGCCCAGAATTGATGGTCCAGCCCACAGGAACGGTCCAGGTGTAAGTAATCCCAGCCACATTGATAACACTGTATGCCTGGGTTGATAATTTACAGGCAATGGCATTTCCAGAGATAGCGGAAGGTTGAGAAGGTATGTTTATAATGCTTACTGCCATGGATCTTGAAGGTCCGGGTCCACAGATGTTTGAAGGGGTAACTACAATACTCCCTGCTATACTACCAACTGTGACTGTCACAGCAGATGTGCCCTGACCGGAAGTAATGGTCCAGTCTGCCGGGAATTGCCATGTAAATGTCACCCCTGCAACATTCGGAACGCTAAAACTTAGTGAAGCACCCTGACAACATGAAGTATTTCCAGTGATTGCACCGGGTTGTGCCGGAATAGTCTGAACAGTAATTGCAAGATCAGAGCTTGGACCATTACCACATGAATTTGAGGGTGTTACAGTGATATTTCCTGAAGCAGCACCCACGGTTACAGAAATTGCTGCTGTACCTTGTCCGGAGAGTATTGTCCAACCTGCAGGGACCACCCAGGTGTAATTAATTCCGGAAACAGCTGAAACTGAATATGATTCCGTGTTACCAAGACAAGGGGACGTGTTTCCTGAAATTGCACCTAATGAGGTTGGTATGGATAAAACCGGTGTGACAGCCAATTGCCGTGAAGGACCTGTTCCACATGCATTAGACGGAGTAACAGTGATATTTCCGGATGAGGCACCTGCATTTACCGTGATACTATTGGAACTCCCTCCCCCTGTTTGGGTCCAGCCGGAGGGCAGAGTCCAGGAATATGTAACACCTGCCACATTGGTAACTGAATAAGTTTGGCTTGTCCCCTGGCAAGGTGTAATAGTACCGGTGATCGCAGAAGGCTGAGAAGGAATGCCTGAAACTGTGACTGCCAGTGTTGATGCAGTTCCATTTCCGCAACTGTTTGAAGGCGTCACCGTAATATTTCCTGAATTTCCGGAAGTCGTTACAGTAACGGAGTTAGTAGTTCCACCAGCTGTTTTTGTCCATCCTGCAGGAAAAGTCCAGGTGTAGGTAACTCCGGCTACATTTACTACAGAATAAACCTGGCTGGTTCCTGAGCACGGTGAGGTACTTCCTGTAATAGTGCCGGGTGCATTTGGCAATTGGCATCCTTCAACTGTAAAATTATCAATTCGATAAGCCCCACCTGTACCATCAGTATCAAAAGTCCAGCGGAAACTAAGGTTTGCCGCATTTGCTGCACCGGCTGGCAGGGCTACCCTGGTTCCTGTTCCTCCGTTGATCCAGGCCCAGGTGGAATTATTCGCGACATCTGTTATTCCAAGCGTATTCCAATTTGAGCCATCAGCAGACCATTCGAAAGTGAGTGTTTTATTTATAGATTTCCTGGCAGCCCAAAGTACAGTAATACTGTTATAACCTACTGATGATAAGTTATTTGAATACGTAATTGTCCTTGAATTGCTACTGGAACCGGCAGCGGCATTACTTCCTCCGGAAAACTGGGGAGTTGTAGAAGAATTTGAGGTACTGATTGTCCAGGTGCTGCTGTTAGCTGCTGACCAGCCGGCAGGAAATGCGGTTCCTGTGCCGAAATTTTCAGAATACAGGGTAGTTATTTGTGCCTGAACCTCAATACTGGCAAAGGTTACAGCTAAAATTAAACTAGCAGGAATTATGTGTTGTCTGGCAAAAAGAATTCTACCCCAAAATTTGATGGGAGTAGCCGAGCGATGAGAGAGTAACCTAAAAAGTCTCATATAAAAAATGAATAACATCAGCATGCATAGTAAAGAATCATAATTATCACATAATGTAATAACTATGCCCTTTTCAAGATACTACTGCCTATTGACCCTATCCTTCATATCTTTCAGCACAATTGAAATGAAGGAATATTTATCTAATTCAACTCAATCATTAATGTATGATGACATAAAAAGTAATCATCAAAACCGTGTATTTTTTTTCCTTTTATTATCATTCCATTCATGGGTAGGAATCTATAGGTCATCATTCGCAAAGCCCTATCATTTTCCTGAGTAATAATTACTTATGCTGCAAACTTTGCAAACTACCACTTGTTATATTCTGAGTAGCTTTCTGACTAGATGCAGTTCTAATGTCAGTGAGTTATACCAGGCATAATAAGCTAAGTAGATCCAGTCCGTGTCAGGAATAAGGATTTATAGTAACTGCATAGTGTTCACTAAAAACTTACGACGATGAAAACAACCTTTACTTTCCTAATTTTCGGACTTTTGACCCTTACAATGTTTGGGCAAAGTAAGTTCGGGAACCCTTTTTTAATTGAACATAACCAACAATTCAGGCAGATGCGAGTCCCCGCCGCCTGCAATAGTTCCTTCATCAATACTAATATAAAGACAGGCCTTTCCAATCCGGGCAATTACGCGTATCAAAATAAAAAAGCCCTGGCAATAATGCAACAGTTGGATACTTATGAATACAAAGAATACGATGCTGTAGGTTCAATCTGGGTGAATAGTTCATTGAATGAATTCAATTATGATGGAAATGGCAACAATACCTCAGATTTGTACTCAAGCTGGAATGAAGTAAACCAGAATTATGAGCTTTTGAGTAAAAAGGAATTCGGATACGATGAAAATGGTAACAGAATATCTGATACAGACTATGCCTGGGATGAAACATCAGGTGAGTGGATACAAGCGTATAGATATCTGTATACATATAATACTGAGGGCAACCTGACCATTGGTTACAGCTATTATTGGGATGAAACAACAACCTCCTGGGAAATGTCCGGTCGAATCGAAAGATTTTATGACATGTATGGCAACCTTACTGAAGAAATCAACTCTTGGTGGGATATGTCTACAAGCCAATGGATGAACAGCAGCAAGACTGAAAACACCTATAATGTCAATAACCTGATCATAGAATCTACTTTTTATATGTGGGACTTTATGGGCAATGACTGGATGAATTTGTCAAAGACTGAGTACACGTACAATTCGTATGACTTTTTAATACTTCAAATGGATTATGAGTGGAATTCCGTGTCAAACCAATGGGAGAATGGCTTTAAAGATGAATATACCTACGATGGAAACATGAATATGGTACAGGACATGGAATATGAATGGAATGGATCGGTATGGATTGTATCCGGGAAATATGATTTTAGTTATAACAATGATTTCACATACAATGATCTGATACTACCCTGGATCTTTGAGCAGGGAATCTCCGGACTTCAGCATATGCTGCTTGATATCACAGAATATTCAGGAAGTTCATTCGAATTAACCGGGAAGAGCATTTTTAATTACTCTGAAGTAAATATTACCGGGATTGAAACTGTTGAAGCGGATCAAATCAGTGTCTATCCTCAACCTGCTTCCTCTGTTGTATCCTTCAACTGGGAATCTATTTCCCCTGAGCTCAGATTAGAGGTGTATGATGTGAGTCACAGAAAATTAATAGATCAAACCGTTAGAAAAAATACAACTACAGATGTTTCCCAATTGTGGCCGGGCATTTATGTATACAGACTCCTGGGAAGCAAGAATGAAATATATTCAGGCAAGCTATCGGTACGGTAAGGGATATGTTTATCATATGAGTCTAAATAAGAGGAGGTTGTCTCGAAAAGGGAGGCAAACCTCTTTCTATATTCAATTTTCCAACCTACTAGTCTGAACCAGCCTAAAGAATTGGGATCAATTAGATTAACAAAAATTTCTGAGCGACGGCACAATTATTCTTCACTTTTATGCTCATTGGCAATACCAATAAGTCAGGCCTAAAGGCCGTGGGTTTGTTCTGTTGCGTATCCCCAGCCTGAAGGCTGGGGTTTCAAGATGAATATATAATCTAACCAGCCTGAATAGCTGGTTTCAGAATTAAATTGTTTTTATACCCAGCGGCAATACCAATAAGTCAGGCCTTAAGGCCATGGGTTTGTTCTCTTGCGTATCCCCAGCCTGAAGGCTGGGGTTTCAAGATGAATATGTAATAGAACATTAATTCTTATTATCAACCGTGACATCTTTCAAAGCCTTGGCCAGTTCATCCATATCATGATCAAATTCACGCTTGAATGCAGCCCAATTACTTTGATTTTTCTCATAAATATCTATTCTTGCCTGAAGGTCAATGTTTTGCTGCTCCAGCTTTTCAATTTTATTTAGATAAATCTCGTCAAATACTTTGCCCGGTTTATCCTTGATTGCTCTGAGTTCAATAATGCGTATTTCATTTTCTTTAATTCTTATCTCAGCTTCTTTTTTAAATACGCTCCATTCTTCTGCAGTAGCCACTTTTTGAACGTCATTGCCAGCATCGTCTAGCATATCGTTCAATTCATTGCGTGCGTCGCGTTCCTTTTGAGCATCCGATTTACAGCCGGTTACAAAAGTTCCAAATATGATTATACCAATGATTCCGAAAGTATATATGTATTTTTTCATTGTGGTTTTGTTTTTTATGAGCCTTAGTATTTCTAATCTATTGCCAGAAATCAAAGAAAGAGTACCTTTCAGTGGTATTTCCCACTGATTGGCACTCTTCCAAATCTAATGTTTAAAGACCTTCAATCATTTTGTGTAAATCATCCTTCGTTTTGCCGAGTTTTATCTGTAATTTTCCCAGCATTTCATCCTTCTTTCCTTCTTCAAACATCAGGTCATTATCAGTCAGGAAGCCAAACTTCTGTTTTAACTTGCCTTTCTGTTCATTCCAATTTCCTTTTAATTCTATTGTATTCATCGATTTGATATTTTAATTACACGCTGCTGGCGATTACAGGAGTGAATTTATTTTCACGATACAAAGGTGGACACTTACCATAATTAAACTGTTACATTATTCAGGCAAAGAGTTGCAAATTTCACAGATTGAATGTCAGTCACTTTCATACAGATTTAGCGTATTCTTTAGTTTAATTATTTCATTCTGAAGATATTGCAAGCGATCTAGAAGATGAATTATCGTTTCAATCCCTTCCAGATTGATATCCAGATCATAATATAAACGGACAACTTTTTCAAGATATTCAAGTTGGTCTGCTTCGATGTATCCGGATTTTTCAATGAAAGTAACCCTGATCATTCCAGAATGATGTAATGAACTGATAAACGAATGCTCAATATTATGTTGGAGACAGAATTCGTCAATGGCAATTAAAGAAATATGATTGGTTGCTGACATTTTATCCCCCTTGATCATTCTTTTAAAACTGAGGTTCTGACATCCTTTAAGTTGGATTATATCAGATTCAGATCATACACGGTTACAATTTTGACAATTCAGTAAAAAGGGACTTTTGTTTTTCTGTTAATTGGGAGGGTATTTTGATCATATAAGTAATTATCAAATCCCCGTATTGTCCCTCCTTTTTGTAGTAAGGAAAGCCCTTACCCTTAAGTTTAACCCTGCTCCCATTTTGTGTTTCAGGAGGCACAAGAAGTTTTACTTTCCCGTTCAGGGTATCAATAATCATTTCCCCACCCAGGATGGCAGTGAAGAGGTCAAGGTCAACAGTTGTATATAAGTTTACTCCTAACCTTTTAAAAGCAGGGTGATTGGCGATGGAGAATGAAATGAACAGATCACCATTTGGTCCACCATTAATACCTGGCCCGCCATGATTGCCTATTTTAATGGTCTGGCCATTTTCAACTCCTGCAGGTATATTAATTCTTAATTTTTTTCCATTTACAGAGATCGTTTGTTTATGGGTTTTTACCGCATCCGCAAGTTCCATCCGTAGTTCTACATTATAATCAGTGCCACGGAATTTAGCCTGTCGGCGGCTTCCGGATGATTGCTGACCGCTGAACAAAGACTCAAAAAAGTCAGAAAAATCACTTTCATCTGAGTAAGCTGCTCTTCCAGCATGTTGTGGACCTGCCGACTGCCTGTATTTTTGTCCGGAATCCTGAGCTTCATCAGCATGTTTCCAGTTTAATCCGTGTTGATCATATTTGCTGCGTTTTTCAGGATCACTTAATACTTCATTCGCTTCATTGATCTGCTGAAAATTAATTTTAGCATTCTTGTCATTAGGATTTAGATCCGGGTGGAATTTTCTGGCTAGTTTTCGGTATGCACTCTTTATTTCCTTAGGCGTTGCAGATTTAGCAATTCCCAGAATTTTATAGTAGTCGATGAAGTCCATTTTTACATACCGTGTTATGAGATCACGACAAAAGCCCGGGAATAGTCAATTCCAAACTTATAAGAATTTACTCGTACTTATGAATAGCGATAAAAGGCTTTTACCTGTAATTACGTTGCCAATGCCCAGGAATCCAGTATTGTCCCCTGTGACTTGATTGCCAATAGCCGGCCACCCAGGTGCGACTGGGAACTGGTTTATTCCAATACCCATTTCTTTGTATATAAGTATGATTTTGGCGATTATACTTCCAATCCCCATCAATCCAAACATGCAGTTCACTTGGTCTCACAGGTCTAGAATACTCAACCTGGGCTGGTTCTGTTGCAACATAACCGGTGGTACAACTATTAAAAAAAAGTCCGATGATTGTCAATCCAGCGACAGGAATCAACTTCGCAAAAGGTTTAATGATTCTTGTTCTTAACTCGATTTTTAAATTTTCTAAATAAGTTACCTTGTCGAATTTAACCTCGAGCGGCTGCATTTCGATTTTTTTAGTTTTCATTATCAATTTGATTATTGGGTAAATGAATTCTTATCCCATAACAAATTTCACTCTAATCATATTGAAAGTCCTTACATAATTGAGATATATAACTATATGATTCACTGATTCATCACAAATCCCTGATGCGTAATAATCCTAAATTATCAATGTTGTTATCTTTCTCTTTTAATTAATGCCAGGGCAAGAATGAAGCCTAAAATAGTTCCAATTACCAGGCTTAGTATAATTTGTATCCAGTTCAGGTTGCCAATGATGGCCCCGTTTACTCCCATGATACTTTGTTCTGCCTGGCAATCTACCCATACAAAAATAAGGACGATGAATAATACCATCGTGGAAAGTGTGTTAACAATCACTCGTCTGTTCATAAAATTGTTCTTTCAGTGTTTGAGCACCTTTTATTAAAAAGTCTCATGAATCGCAATAAAAATAAACGCTTTTTAATTTTTAGTTGGAATGATAATGAGAGGAATAGCTGTATGATGGAGCACGGCTTCGGTGACACTTCCCATCAGGATATGTTTCACCCAATTTCTACTATGGGAACCCACGACGATAATATCGGCATGGATTTCTTTTGCAGTTTCCAGTATTGAAGGAGCAACTTCACCTTCCTTAATGATGGTCTTAATTGTCCAGTCGGCAAGGTGCACCTTGGTTTTTTCCAAATAATCAAGGCCTGCTTTTTTCAAACCATTAATTCCATTGGTTTCATCGGGGTCCAAATTGAGGAATCCTGAAAATCCCATGATTGGTGAATATTCCACAGTACTGTAATAAACTATGTCAGAAATTACATGAACAAGGAAGATTTGAGCATTCATTTCTTTTGCCAGTTCATGGCCCATTTCAGCAACTTTCTGGGCTGTTGGGAAATAATCCAAAGCAATCAATACCTTGGTAATTTTCTTAGTTTTCATATAAGATTTTTGAACATGTAGTTTTTAAAGTAAAGATGGATTTTGATCATTCCATCAACCCCTGAAACAATCCGGGAACTCCTGCAAAATTGTGATTTTCAGGAGCAGGAAGTATTACATATATTCAGAAAAAACTTACATCATTCACACCTTGTCGAGTGTGATTCGCCTTCGAAGCCTGAGATGCTTGAATTGTGAAGGAGTAAGGCCCGTCATTTTCTTGAATTGATTTGAAAGATGGGCTGCACTGCTATAGTGCATGAGATACGAAATCTCATTAATATTCATTTCATCATAGATCAGTAACTCTTTGATCCGTTCAATTCTATGTGAAATTAAGAAATGTTCAATTGTAACATGTTCATTTTCTGCAAATAAGTTCGATAAGTAGGTATAGTCATGTTGTAACCGATCACTTAAATAGGTGGAGAAATTTACTTTTAACGCTTCAGTTGAATAATGGATCAGTTCGATCACTACTATTTTAATATTCTCAATAAGAATGCTTTTTTTATCCTCAATGATGGAAAGCCCTGAATTTCGCAGATTTAAATCCAGGAGATTATATTGTTCAGCAGTTATGTTATCCCCGAGTTCTACCAGCCCCAGTTCGAGCCGAATATGAGGCAGGCCCAACTTTTCCAGATCGGATTTCACGATCATCTTACACCGATCACTCACCATATTCCTGATATGTAAGATCATCACCTGGTTTTATGTTACTATTACTTGATTATGTTTAGCTTGTTAGGCAGATTCTAGGTTTTTAAATTAAAAAGATTCATTACCGTTAGTAAACAATCGCCATCTTCACTGGTCAGAATTCCTTCTATATATACATTGCCTAAAAGCTTATTATCGTAACTCAATGTTACTTCACAGAATTCCTTCTTGCCGGAAGCAAACACATTATTCAAAAATGCAGTGAATTCATGCTTTGAGGAATCAGCAACAAAAAGCTTGAAATTTTTATGGATTAAAACAAACCTTTTGTCTCCCAGCAGTTCAGCACCTGTGAAGTTCAATTCAGAGATATAACCTTCGGTGTCAAGGGTAAAGAAGCCAACCGGAGCCAGGTCATACAGCATGGTATACTTTTTAAGTGCATTTTCGGCAATCTGGAAAGCTTTCATCAACTCCTCATTCTGGAGTTCAAGTTCGATTTGATGCACCTGCAGTTCATGGACTATCCTTTTTAAATCCATCTCACGAATAATGTCTTCTGCTTTCTGTTTATGAACTTTTAGTCTTTCTTCAGCTTTTAGTCGCAGCAATTGAGCATTGGTCAGATCCATTTCTTCTTCTTCAATCATGACTTATTGTTTTAGAAATTATTATTAATCCTGTATGATTTGATTGGCTATCATGTTTTTTAATTCCAATCCATTCAATGGTCATGTTTTTGGTTTCAGCGGTTTTATACCTGGTCATGAAGCTAACGTTTGATACGTCATCCTTCATATTGGAGATTTTCCTCTCCACTTCCTTCTGGTCAGGCTTTGGTACAAATAACTGTATAAAACTCTGATTTAAAACTTCTTCCCTCTTTTTCCCCAGTATTGTTTCTGCAGAATGATTAAACTCTAGTATTTTACTTTCTTTAGAAAGATTGATAATCAAAGCAGACGAAGACATCATCAGCACTTCATTAAAATGTTCTGTTTCCCGCAGTTTTACTTCCACCTGTTTAAGGTCAGTGATATTGATGAATGTAATGACCAATCCATCAATCCGATCATCAAAGGTTCTATAAGGCATAATTCGGGTTGAAAACCATCGGCCATCCCTCGTTGGAATTTGTTTTTGCATGAAGACCAGAGATCGCAGCACTTCAATAGCATCATTAGCCAGTTCCGGGTATTCCAATTCCGAAACAAGATCTGTAAATGGCCTGCCAATGTCGCTCCTGATCAATTTGAAAATTCGTGTAGCCTGGATGGTAAATCGCCTAATATTCAATTCTTTATCGAGAAACAATGTTGCAATGTCGGTGCTATTGAGCAAGTTCTTCATGTCGTTATTCAGGTGAGAAAAATCATCCACCTTCGACTGTAATTCCGCATTTACCGTTTGCAGTTCCTCATTTAAGCTTTGCATTTCTTCTTTGGAGGTAGTTAGTTCCTCATTAGTGGATTGCAATTCCTCATTTGTAGATTGCAATTCCTCATTTGCGGACTTCAACTCTTCCTGTGAGGATTGCATTTCCTCGAGGATATGTTGTACTTCTTCTTTGGTATGTTGCAATTCGGTCTCTAGTGCTGACTGCTGAGAGGGGTCTTGTTTAAATTCTCCTTTTTTCAGACTGATCCTGCTATGAGGGGTATCAGCTACATCAGAGAAGATAACCATTACCATACCATGAAGGTGCTCAGGTTTTTTAATCAATTGAATGGTAACATGAATAAGCTGAGTGCCGCCATTGGTCCCAACCTTGACATTGTACATATAAACAGGAGATTCTGAGACCAAAGCTTTCCGAAAGAACATCGGGAATTCGTGCCGTAATCCTTCCCTTAACATCGCAAAAATGTTCAGGTTTGCTTTACCAACAGCAGGTTCGAGGTATTTCCCCGTTCTTCCGCTGATGTAAATTATATCTCCGTTTTCATTTACCAGGACACCTGCCGGAGCAAACTGCTCAAGTATAAGTTGATCGGCTAGTTCCTGGATATTTTTCCCTGATTTAGCAACGGTAGGTTTTTCAATATTGGATGGTTTAGACCTGGAAAAAGAGGATGGAAAATCAAAGAATTCCGGCACCTGTAAAGTAACGGATCGCTTATATATCTTTAATTTATTGTCGATAGCACCAAACAGATGGCCTAATGATCCCAGCGATTCTGAACTTCCCAGAACCAGCACTCCGGAAGGATTCAGGCTATAATAGAAAAGTCCAAGCAATTTTTGCTGAAGTTCTGCATCCATGTATATGAGCAGGTTACGACAAGAGAGTATATCAATCTTGGTAAATGGGGGATGCATAATGATGTTATGCTGTGCAAACACCACCATTTCCCTGATTTCGGAATTAACTCTGTACCCTTCATCAGAAGCTACAAAAAATCGGCTGAGACGGGAAGCTGAAATATCAGCCACAATATTAGACTGGTATAACCCTTTCCTGGCAATTTCAATGGCATCATTGTCGAGATCCGTTGCAAATATCTGAAGTGAAATCCCTCCATGCGGATTCATTTTTTCGAGTACTTCTTTAAAAATGATTGCAAGGGTATAAGCTTCTTCTCCGGTCGAACATCCGGGAACCCAGGCACGGAATATGGTATCATTCGGCAGACTGGAAATAAGGTCCGGTAAAATGGCATCCTGTATTTTTTCCCATACTCCTGGATCTCTGAAGAAATTGGTTACTCCAATCATGAGTTCTTTAAAAAGGATATCCACTTCTTTAGGATTTTCCTGCAAAAAGCGCACGTAGGAAGTTAATTTGGCAATTTTATGGATTCCCATCCTTCTTTCAATCCGGCGGTATAAGGTATTTTTTTTGTATAATGAAAAATCATTTCCTGTTTTAGAGCGAAGCAGTATGATCACTTTTTCAAGTCCGCTCTGATCTGACAATTCACTATCAAGGCCATATTTGGCGATTGGAATATGTTTTAGAAAATCGAGGAGTTTGGAAGGAATTTCATTAGCCGGGGCAACAATATCAGCAATCACAGAATCAATGGCATTACGGGGCATACTATCGAATTTTGCCGTAGTAGGATCCTGCACCATTACAATTCCATTCTTTTCTTTAATTGCACGAAGTCCGAGGCTCCCATCAGATCCCATTCCGGAAAGAATAAGCCCGACACTCATTTCTTTGCGATCGTCGGCAAGGGAACGAAGAAAATAATCGATAGGCAACCGGAGGCCTCTTACTTCAACAGGGTCAAATAAATGAAGCACGCCATTCAGGATTGACATGCTTTTATTGGGAGGTATCACGTAAACGCAATCTTGTTTTACAGCCATCCGGTCCTTTACCTGAAAGATCTTAAGTTTAGATACTCTTTGCAGTAATTCCGGGAGCATACCTTTCTGGGTAGGATCCAGGTGCTGAACCACAACATAGGCTATTCCACTATTTTCCTCTACATTACTCAGAAAAAGTTCCAATGCTTCAAGACCACCTGCCGACGCTCCGATTCCAACGATTGGGAAAGTAGAGTGATCCTTTATTGTGACTTCTTTTGGAAGTTTCTTACTATTTTTGGGCAGATCTTTTTTTTGCATTGTTCCCTTTTTCCTTAAATCTTCAATACCCGCAGGCTTTAAAGGTTCTTTGATTAGTAGTTCCTGATTCACTTGGATCCTTCAACCTATACCTGAAAATTGAAAGCCATTTCTACAAATGTAGCAATTTTAACTATTAGATCAAAGTAAACCCATACCTGGCGGGTTAAGCTGACAAATTGAATGATACCTGGAGGAATATCTTTTTGCCACCTGACTTACCTAAAAGCAGTTCTGCACCTGTATAATTGCCTTTGATGAGAATATTAGTAACCCTATAACCAAAGTATTACTACAGATAGTTTGGAATTGTAAATTTGAAGGTACTTCCAATTCCAGGCTTACTTTCAACTTTGATGGAACCGCCATGCAACTCAACAAATTCCTTGCAAAGGATTAATCCGATTCCCATGCCTGGCTCATTATTGGTACCTGTTGTTGAATGGATTGACGATCCTTTGAATAGTTGAGCCTGTTCCGCAAGGGAGATACCAATCCCGGTATCTTTTACAGAAATCTGAACAAAATGCAGATTCTCTTTAGCAGTTATCGTAATCTCCCCGCCGGGAGGAGTGAATTTTATGGCATTTCCAATCAAATTCCTCAGGATGGTCCTGATCATCTGCACATCTGCATTTATAAAAATATCTTGTTTAATGGAATGATTAAGAGTAATACGTTTCTGAACCGCATGTGTTTCATTGTTATTTACTTCATCATCCAAAAGTTCATGTAAATTGATTTTTATAGGGTTGAAATTTTTCTCCTTGTTCTGCGAGATCGTCCATACCAGCAAGTTATCAAGCAGGTTCAGTGTACGGTTGGCAGATTCCGAAACCATATTTATATACTTCTCAATTTCATTAATATCATATTCTCCCAGGCTATCCTTGAGTATTTCGAGTATCCCGATAATAGAATTAAAGGGGCTTCTCAGGTCGTGTGCGATGATGGATATAAACTTGGTATTTGTTGCGACAACCTCTGTTAGCTTTACAGTTCTTTGCTCTATAAGTTCCTCCAGGTATGCATTTCTTTCAATCAGCTTTTGCATCTGAACATTGCTGAATAATTTGGTAGTATTCACTGACTTATTACTAACACCTTTCATGTTGCTAACTGCCTGGAAATCTGTTTGTACCATGGATGATTTTTTCATAGGCTTAACTTGATATTTTTCATTAAGATTTAAAATAAAGCTTCTTTTATATATTTAGTTAAATTTTAAACTCAGGTTCGCTCGATTTCAAGTTCCACAAAATGGATTCGTCACTAAAACCTGCCCAATTTATATTGATCAAGTTTACGCAGTATGTAAAAATAATTCACTGATTCACCAAGTCACTTATATAATTCTTGATCAGAATTACATAATTCACACATCTATAAATGCAAATTTGTTACATATATTAGATTCAACTTATAATAGAATAACCCTTTTCTGACCCTTTACCGCGGATCTTTTTTCGGATCATTTGTACCATTTTCACGGGGTTTGGTCGTTTTCCGGCTCTTCCTTGACTCCTTGTTTTTTGTGGGATTTGTATTCTGAGGCTTCACATTCCGGGGATTTTTATTCTTTCCTGGTTCAACAGCATTTTGTTGTTGCTTTGCCGGTTCATTTCCAGGTTTAATAACATTTGGATTCACCGCTTTATTTTTCTGTTGGTTATTTGCGGGCTGAGTCCTTGCAGGTCGGGATTCATTCCTGGAAGGCTTCTCTATCTTTTGATTAACCGCTTTATTTTTCTGTTGGTTATTTGTGGGCTGAGTCCTTGCAGGTTGTCGCCTTTCCGGTTCATTACCAGAAGGTTTCTCTAATGTTGGATTCTGTTTTTTCGAATTTTCAGTTTTATTCCTCTTTTCAGATTTCACATCCGTTGCCTGCTTTTTTGAGTTATTCCTCTGATTTGGCTCATTAGTGCGGGGCTGAAGGGGTGTTGCCTTATTATTTCCCTTAGGAGCTACCTTTCCGGCTTGTTTATCCTGCCTGGTATTTTGCGCTGGATTTTGGTTATTGGGCTGGGCTAAAATGTTTCGTTCGGCAGGGCGTTTCACATCCTTTATATTCGTGATTTTTGAAGGTGCGGGTTTCTGTGCTTTTTCACTATGCCGCTCTACCCTGGGACGATATATGTTCATTTGTCCATCCCTCAATTGCTGGCCCGGTTTATTGTTTTCCTGAATAGCAACGTGGTTAACTTTTCTTCCGGTAGCCCTTTGTACCTCTTCCCTTCCGGGTCCTGTGATATAAGTAGTATTCCGGCTATTGTCGATATAAGTAGTATTGATAACCGTTGAATTGTTGATGATTCTTGCCTGTTGGTTGCGATCAACGAAATACCTGTTAATATGGGGTCTTTCAAAATCCTGATCACGGACAAAAATCCAGTGATCTGTTTGGTGATTGTAATTCCTGGCCAGGCTAATTTCAATGCTCACACCTGGTGCCATTGGAGTCCAGCCATAATAACCTTCAGCTCTTCTCCAGGTAACCCACGAAGGCCCCCATTCATTATCAGGCACCCAAAGCCATCCGTAATAATCACTGTAGTCCCAGCGTCCGTAATGGAAAGGAGCCCATCCCCATTCATAATCAGAAACCCATGTCCAGCCATAATCAGTGTTTACCCAGTAACCATCAGATGCATATGGCACAAAATCAGGCCCTGCATCAGGGATCCAGACATATCCGTAATTTGGATAATCCACCCATTGTCCGTATGGACTTAACTGATCATAGAATACCTGGAAACTCACCGAATATTGCTGTGATTTTAACTGGTTCGGCATCAGTATAGCCATGAATAGGATCATACACCCTATCAGAATTATTTTGAGATGTGATTTCATGATGATTTTGAATTAATGTTATTCTTGTAAGCAGTACTTTACACTGTAATTTTGATTTTATTCTCCGGGCTGCATAACCTGGGATCAGCCAGAGCTATTAAGGCTAATGCCAGTTAAGCTGGCTTTTGATCTTTTTCCTGGAAGCAAAAATCCTGGTTTTAACTGTCCCGATTTTCAATTCCAGTTCTTCAGCAATTTCTTTGTATTTATAACCAGTGTGATGCATTTTGAAAGGTAATTTCAGGTGATCGTCGAGTGATTCTATGATTCTTTCAAGTTCTTTCGATGTGTAGATGGAATCAGGTTCTTCGCTACCATAGATATGTTCCATATTTCCTGTCTTCAACTCTGAAGATTGCGCAATCAGAGCATTATGACACAGTGAGCGTCGGTAATTATTTATATGGGTATTTCTCAGAATGGTATTCACCCATGCATTCAGGTTTGAATCAGACCTGAATGACTCCTTGTAGATTAATGCTTTTAATAAGGTTTCCTGTACAAGGTCCTTAGCATCTTCATTATTGTAGGTCAATCTGTAGGCCAGCCTTAAAAGACTTGCCTGTAGATTTATCAGCTTGCTTTGAAAATCTGTATTTGTCAATTTATTGTTTTTTAGAAGTTTAGATGCTTTGCTATAAATTCGATGAGGGTACTTTTTTGCATGGGTTTCGACAAACATCCATCAAAACCTTCTTCCAGGGCTTGTAGTTTTGCAGAGTCATTTGCATAGGCCGTCAAAGCAATTACCGGAAGCGTTGGGTTAATTAATTTAATTATGCGTGTTGCTTCTATTCCGTTTAATAATGGCATCATGATGTCCATGAGGACGATGGAAATATCATCGTGATTTCTAACGATTTCAATTGCATTGACTCCATCCCAGGCATGATACAGCCTGACATTTAAGGGTTTCAGGATTTCCTCGAGGTATATATGATTGGAAACATCATCTTCCACAATTAAAATGGTAGTTGAAGTCCAGTCGGGGCAAACCTGAACCTTGATATTATTTTCTTCCTGAGCGGTTTTATTAATGATTAAAATGAGAGGTATAGTAAAATGGAAAGATGAGCCCTTACCCGGTTCTGACTGAAGCCAGATGGAGCCTCCCAGTTTTTCGATCAATGCTTTGGAAATGGAAAGGCCTAATCCGTTACCACCGTAAAGAGTATCAGCTGATGCATCAATTTTCCTAAACCTTTCAAAGATTTTTAAATGGTGTTTCTTATCGATTCCTATACCCGAATCTTTTACATAGAATTCGGTGAAATCTTTTTTGATCTCAAATCCAAAGGTGACATCTCCGGCCCTGGTAAATTTTATGGCATTACACATCAGGTTGTTAATCACCTGTCTTAGCCAATTCAGATCGGTTTCAATCTCAACATATTGATATTCTGGCCTGGCATTATATACCAGGTTAATTCCTTTTACCTTTGATATTTCTTTGTAGGCATTAAAGGTTTCATACAGAATTTGATTAAGGTTGACCCTGGTAGTTTTAATCACCAGTTCACCCGATTCAATTCTTGAAATATCAATGATATCGCTGATTATTGACAGGAGTTGATTGCAACTGTTATGAATAATCCTGACAAATTGTTCCGTTTTTGTTTTGTTCAGATTAACATCCAGTAAAAAATCAGAATACCCCATAATGGCATTCATGGGAGTACGGATTTCATGACTTATGTTTGCCAGGAATGAAGTTTTAAGTTTATCAGATTCTTCTGCTTTGTTTTTGGCAATCAGGAGGTCTTTATTCATGGTCTGAATTTGCCGTAAGCTTTGTTTTAATTCTTCATTCAATTGTAAATAGCTGTTATTAAGTTCTGTGATTTGTACATTTTGTTCTTTCAGATGCTTTTCACTGTTCATGAGCTCAATCTCAATGGTTTTCCTTTCAGTAATATCTTGTGCAGAACCGATTACATGATGAGGTTGCCCTGATGCATCATTTTGAAGAATTCCTGTTCCATGCAACTCCCGGACAGAACCATCGGGTCGTATGATCCTGAAATCCAACTCCGCAGGAGTGCCCCCTCCGGAAGTTTTTGAAATCCATTCAAGCAATAAATGCCTGTCGTCATGATGAATACAATTAATAAAGGCCTCTATAGATAATTTAAAAGTTTCCTTTACCATTCCAAAGATCTGATACATTTCATCTGACCATTTTACTTCGTCATCTTTGAAGTAATACATGTAGCTGCCAATATGGGCAATCTGCTGGGTCCTGGATAATAATTGCTCATTTTCCTGCAGTGATTCCATTGCACTTTTTCGGGCAGAGATATCCCTGATATTGCACTGGATGACATCCAAATTGTCCACTTTATAAACATTGCTGATGAATTCCACCGCCACAGTATGACCATTCCTCCGGAGTAAAGGCATGTCATTAAACCGGATATACCGGTTCACTTTTAATTCTTTGAACGCTTTCTTCGACTCCTCCTTATTTGCGAACAGCCCGATTTCCCAAAGTTGTTTTCCGGTAACATGTTCCAGATCACATTGTAGTATTTCCAGGATAAATGGATTTGCATCTACGATTTGCGCTGTGGTAGGATTTATAATCAAAATACCATCCTTTGCAGTCTCAAAAAGGCGCCGGTAGCGGATTTCTGATGCTACAAGCCTTGATTGATGAGTACTTTTATCAGTTTTCATATATTTCACTTCTGCAATCTATTCCCCCTGCCCTGATTTCCTGCAGTGCTTTAAAAAGGCAGTCCCTTCATTCGCAATGTATTACAATACTGGTATTCGAAAAATCCAAGGCATTAATATTGTGGAAGCTAATTTCCGCTCTCTCTAAATAGCAGGACAAATTATTGCAGGCATTACGATTCCAGATTTAGTACGAGGAGAATTTTTGCTTTCCATAATAATCATAAAAATACCCTGATAATCAATTTTTTACTTTATACAATTCTGAGAATAAATTACATTATTCACTGAATTTTTAAAGCCGGATGGTTTTAATAATGAGTTTAAGACTTTCAGCTGATTTTCTGAATAATTTCTGTTCATACTCAGTAAGATCAAGTTGAAGATAGTGATCGATACCGCTGCTATTTATGATGGATGGAACACTGATACAGACATCACTCATTCCGTAATAGTCAGTGATTAAAGTCGATACAGGCAAAATTGTATTTTCACTTCTGAGGATAGACCTTGTAATCTTCAATAATGCCAATGCGATAGAGTAATTTGTTGCCCCTTTAGCTTTAATGATTTGCTGGGCGGAAGTTTTTACCTGAGTAAGAATCTGATCCAGAACAGTGTTTACATTTTCCATTTGAGCATATTCGGCATATTTATCAATTGGCATTCCTGCAATGGTAGCATTACTCCAGACTGCAAGTTCTGAATCACCGTGTTCACCTATGATGTATGCGTGTATATTTCCCGGGTCGACTCTGCAGAATTCGCTGACCAGGAATCTTAGACGGGCCGTATCCAATACGGTACCTGATCCAATCACCTTTCCAACAGGAAGCCCTGAAAGTTTCAGTGTAACATAGGTTAGAATATCGACCGGATTGGTAACGACCAATAGAATTGCCTCTGTAGTATTTTTGATAATTTCAGGGATGACCTGTTTAAAAATGGCTACATTTTCATGGGATAAATCAATCCTGGATTGCCCGGGTTGACGGTTAGCCCCAGCTGCAATTACCACAATATCTGCTTCTTTACAGGCTTCGAAACCGGCAGCATAGATCTTTGTAGGGTGGCTAAAACTCAAGCCATGATTCAGGTCCATGCATTCTCCCTTTGCCAATTCCTCATTCAGGTCAATCAGTACAATTTCCCTGGCCAATCCACTGATCATCAATGAAAATGCAAAAGTGCTTCCCACATTTCCGGCACCAATTATGGCAATTTTTGGTTTCAGCAATTTCATGGATAGATTCAAATTAATCTATTGATTTAACAATGAATACAGTTCTTTCATATCAGGTGACAGGATGACTTCTGTTCTGCGGTTTCCGGCACGTCCTTCAACTGATTCATTTGTATTTACCGGATGAAATTTACCTTTGCCCGAGGCGGTGATCCTGTTCGAATCAAAACCAAAATCAGCTGTCAGGATACGAACAATAGCAGTGGCCCTGGCAGTGCTCAGATCCCAGTTGTCCTTATAGACTTTTGTTTTGATAGGGATATTATCGGTATGTCCTTCAATGAGAACAGTTATATTTCCAGCATTATTGAGAACCTCTGAAAGCGATTTGAGCGCTTCTTTCCCCTTTGGATCCACAACATCACTTCCGGATTTGAACAGCAATTTTTCCTGTAATGCCACATGTACATTACCATCTTTGAAGTAAACAGTAAGTTCATCGGAGCCATACTTAACAAGTGCATCAGTCAATGATGACTTTAAAGTGGTCATTGCATTTTTTTGTGTTTGAATAATTTCCTGGAGATTTTTTAATCTTTTTGCCTGGTCAGCAATGGTGAGATCAGAAGATGTGGTTAATGCACTTAAATCATCCTGGTACCTGGCATTGGCCAGCAGCAAGTTGGTTTTCTCCAGTTTCAGTGAATTGAGCTGGTTATCGCATTCATATAATTGTTTAGCGGAAGCAGAATTTGCTTTTTCCAGCGCATCAACTTTGGCTTCGGATAACAGAAGCTTTTTCCCGGGTCCGCATGATATGAATATCAGCATGATAAGAGTAACCACCAAAAGATGCATTGGTATTTTGTTTTTCATAATAACTTGGAATTAGATATGCAAAATTGAGCTACTTTGCTATGAACTATGTTACATAACTAAATATAATCCTTACATGATTCACATGTTTTGAAAATCAATTTTTAATCGGGCCGGTATTATTTTTCTCCCTGTATTTCCTGAACCTGCTCCTGGGGGCTTCACTGTTTAAATCGTTCATTTTTTCATAGGCTTTTAGCAAGGAAGAAGGAAGGGTTCCTTTGTAAGAAAGCTTATAATACGAATACCCGTTAAAGGGAATTGTACTGACTGCTTTATGCCTGTGAATTCTCTGACTTATGGTTTTTTCAGGAAAACAGGAAATGAATAACTCCCATCTTTCTTTATTAAGTTTTTCGAACAAGGCTAGAATTGCTTGTTCACTCACTAGATTATGACATTTCTCATAGTTTGTGAACATCGATTTATTTGAACCAAATGCATCCAGAAAGTGGATAAAAAGGGAGTCTTTTACCGACATCTTTTCCACTTTTATTGAGTCCGTTTGACTAAGTGATTTTGCATTAAGGTGATTTTTCACCTGGAAGTATTTCTTTCTGGCTTCAAACAGTTGGATATATTCTTTCTCCTTATCCTCGAATTGCATTGGATATACATCTACTGAAGAAGCAGGGTTATCGGCCAGGAAATCAGCCATTTTCCCTAAGAATTTAATTTGTTTTGCATCCAGTTTCCCTTTCCGCAAAGGCCACTTTAGTGTGAGTGATTTCTCAATTTCATTTTCCACTGATTTTACCTGCATACGATAAGCGGTGGTAACCGGTTTCACAAAAATATTGCTCAATAAGTCCTGGAGCACATCTTTCAGATTGAATGCCGGATCCTTAAGGCTCCCGCTGATTGGAATTTCATAATCAATCACATTTCCTCGTTCACGAACAAAAGCCATGATCAATGGCAGGGGTATCCACTTTGTCGCCTTGTTACGGACACGTTTCGTGATCCTTGGATCTATCAGTATTAAATGGTTCTCACTGTTAATCATTGAATTCCTGACTAACCAGGTTCCCTTTAGTTCGACGGTGCCCCTGTCGAGAGGAAAGGAGGTGTATGAGATGAGATATGGATTGAACATTGCCATGGAAACGCCCTGGAGGTGGTATCGAAATTCAAAATCCCCGCTATCCCTTGGATTTATATCCAGCGTGAGCAAAACCTTTCCATAGGGCAGAATCCCAGCTCGCAATATCACCCCTACCCTTTTATGATTGCGGTCGACAGAATCAGCATCAATTTCCAGCGGACTAATTTTTGCGGAGAACTTTTCATTGAGTGCATGATCATTAAATTCAAGGCAACCATCCTTAACCTGCAGTTTATTAATGGTGAAGTCGCTTCTGAAGAAATTCTTAGCCAATGATTTAATATAACCGGCAATAGCAACTACCAGGTTGAATCGTGCTGGTGTTGCCAGGGATGCCTGAATGTTGGCTCCATCTTCTCCAAACATCCTTTGCAGGTTATCCAGGTAATCAAATCTTTCATATTTAAAATAGGGATGGCTTACTGAAATAGTGTCAAACAGGTATAGGCGGTTTCTCGGGCTCAGTTCCGTGATTTGAACGGACAATTTCTGAAATGCCGCATAATCATCCCCCTTTTTTCTGCCAATATGAAAATCATTCAATTCAAATAATCCTTTCGCATCGAGGATTTCCAGGTCCCTGAAGTTCCCGGAAGCAATAAAGTCGGCATTAAGACTGGCAATGAAGTGGCCATAATTCGACATCGTCCTGAGGTTCTGTTCAAGGATAGCCAGGTCAAATTCTTTAATAACAGCATCGAAGCGATAGTCCAGGTTATTGAAATTGATCATAAAATCACCATCCGCAAATCCTTTCCCATTCCCCGAATGGAAGTTGAAAAGTACCGAAAGGCTATCACTGTCCCATCGCTTTCCTTTGCTTTCAAAATTGGCATTCCTGATGGAATAATTGATAGGGATTTTCTGCTCCCTGTAATAAAATTCACCCTCAATTACTTTAATATTATAGATGTTGAATTGATATCCTGATTTTGTAGCTATTGAGTCAGATGTTTGAGATGAAAACTTTTGTACCAGGTCGTCAAAATTGAATTTATTTCCGGATTGAACTACTATTCCATTGGGTTTGACTAAAGTGATACTGCTTATTTGAATCGTTTTCGACAAGAGTTTAAACACTGCAAAATTAGCTTTCACACTATTTGCTGAGAAGGCGATGCTATCGTTCGAAGTACTATCGATACTTTGGGAATCGAAGATTTTAAGATTATGGATATTTATAAATCCTGTAAAAGGATTTACATATATCCAATCCATTGTTATTTGTCTGCCGAGGTATCTTTCATCATACTTTTCCACGAGGTACTTTGCAATCGGGGAAATAAAAAGAATAGCACAAACCAACAGGATCAGGCATGAAATGATTATCCGAATGGTGACCCTTCCTAACCTGGTTTTATATATTTTCATTTGTAATTTTCATTTTTTACGGGTCAAAAGCCGGCCTTCCCGACATACTGCGAATCCACCCGGTTGATTATATTATTATTTTCGTTTGGTGTTTTATACCCATCATGACTATATCACCTGTTTTTTTTTGCCACATCCCAATGAATTGAGACATGCCAAAGGTGCGATTCAAAGCATGCAGTAGAGTTATATAACTGATCAATATATCTGTAAAATTCACACCTAAGCCAAAAGGAATAAAATCCATAAAGCCCGTCAATTTCTCAGGTAAGAATCAGTATTCCTTCTGGATGCGGACAGAATACGCATTCGGGATTATTTTCTGTCCGTGATTAAATGCATAAACTTTGGTGAATTCAGCGCCAAAGTATAAGATGATGGCAGAGTAATACACCCAGACCAGGATCAGGATAACGGAACCTGCCGCTCCATACCAGGATGCAATGGATGACCGGCCCAGGTAAGCACCTATGGCAAATTTCCCGATCATGAAGAGGAATGCTGTGAAAGAAGCTCCGACGAAGCTGTCGCGCAGATTCACTTTCCCATCAGGTAAGGTTTTAAATATCAGGATAAATAATAGTGTGATTATAAAGAAAACAATCAATAAGTTCAGGATATAGAAGAGGGTAACTGATTCATGGGAAATATACAATGCAAGCCTCCTGTTCAGGATATCCATAAGTGAATTGATAATTAAGCTTACCAGTAACAGGAATCCTACTGATCCGATCATTGAAAACGACATCAGGCGATTTTTCAGGAACTTGATAAACCCTCTTTTAGGTTTAGCTTTGATACCCCAAATGAAATTGATAGAATCCTGTATTTCAGCGAACACTCCCGATGCTCCTACCAGTAAGAAAATGACTCCAACTATGGTAGCAAATACATTGCTATGCGAAAGCTTAACGTTCTTTATAATCTCCTGTATCTGTAAAGCGGAAGCATTGCCTACCAGTCCGTTTATCTGGCTGAATAGCTCCCCACGTACTGCATCATCACCAAAGAATAATCCACTAAGACTTATAATGATAATCAACAAAGGTGGTAATGAAAAGATGGTATAGTATGACAGGGCTGCACTCAGTTTTACGGCATCATCTTCAATAAATTCCCTGGCCGTCACCTTCATGAGATGCCCGATTTTCTTAAAAATGTCAGTAAATTGCTTCATATCAAGATTTTGAAAACGATTCCTTTACTACTTCCGGATTAACGGAATGATGAAATGACTGGTTTCCCAATCTCAAAGTCCCTGAATCCGAAATCAGTAGTCCTGAAGGAGTTGAATTTTAAGATATCAAAACCCCTGCCCGGAATAACCGGGTAGTATGAGAAAGATACCTGGAAAGAGTTAATAACAAGACTTTCATTCTTTATCAGAACTCCAAGTCCAATTTGTGAGTAGACCTTACTATTTTTAAAATTGTTCACTTCATCGCCTAACAAGCCTATTGAGCATACAAGGAAAGGTCCGAAACGGAAGCCAATGACATTCCATGGTGCGTATGATTGGGTTTGGAATGTGAATAACAACCTGCTGGTACCAGTGAGTCCTGCCCCGTTAAACCCATCCAGTCCAAAGCCATCATTAAGTGTCAGACTATCATTCTCAAACCTGTTAAGTCCCATAGTGAGTTGAGGTTTAACAAAATGCCTTAACTTCCACTTTCCAATCACTTTTAACCCGGTAAAATAGTTGATGCCGGCGACGAAGGTGCCCTGTTCCGGATGAGAACCATTAAAGAAGGTATTAAATTCAAGATTTGATCCCAGGTATCCGAGGTTATAGTAATCGCCCCATGCGATACGGGCACCGAGGAAAAATCGCCCGGAAGTCTTTTTCTGGAAACCGGTAGTGATGCTGAATAATTTACCAATAGGTACATCTTCAGTAACTCCATAACGAAAAACGTAGGTATCCTGAATGTATTTCCGGGTTGAAACCCCAAAACTTGCAAGAACGAAATTCTCATCAGAAAAGCGAGGCAATTCATTTATTTCATTTTCCGGTTTTTCAAGGTATCGGATCCTGACGTATCTAAGCGTTGAGATAAAATTCGTGGTCCTGTTGTTTTCTGAATTACCCTTGAATAACTGTATGGCAATACCCGCCCAGTAATCATGGGTGTTAAACCTGACCCTTTGGTCAACATATTGAGATTCAGAATTCCAAATGGAATCTCTTTGAAACTTTTGTGTGATACTTATTCCTGCAGCCCACTTTGCAAAGGGGGAAAAGAAAGGTCTGTCGAATGCCAGGATTTTATTGTAATTCCTGAATTCATCCGTATTATACCCAATGGAAGCGCTAATAAATGAATTCCTGATATTTGGGATATAATACCCGAGGTTGTAAGCATTATTTCTAGTTTTGGGATTCCAGGAAAATTTGTTTTTTGACTCATGTCCGGTACCAAGGAAATTTTTGTCAGAAAGGTTTATCGTTATATCGGAAGGTGAAGCAGAAAAATTGGGGATGATACTCCAGTTATCAAGTTCCCGAATGAACACATCTACTGAATCAGAATTTTTATGGGTAGCAGCTACATAAAATGATACATCCCTGATATAGGTCTGGCTTCTCACCAATCGCTCAGATTCTTTCACCAGCAATGAGTCAAACACCTGATTTTTATGGATGAGCAATAAATTCCTGATGGTAATATGCTGTGATTTTACGTGAAGCCCATTCCCTGCAGCGGTAAGAAAATTGAGGTTGTATTTTAGCGTATCTCCGACGGTAAATCCGAAAGGATCCAGGGTTACTATTGATATATTCCTGATGATTTTGCCTTCAAAATTGCTATATGGTTTTTGAACAGACCTCTTATACTTTTTTTTGCGAGTATCACTCTTCTTGACGTTATCAGATACCGGCTTGAATATCAAGCGATACATGAACCGGGTAAACTGATTTCTTCCGGAATAGGTTTCAATGTTTTTATACAACCTGACAGTGTCGGTTGCTACAGGTTTAGTTTGTCCATACAACGTTTTACATGAAAGCAGGGATGCCATACAAAGTAAGATTATGATCACTTTTCTCATCCGAAAATGCTTTGGTAGAGATTGGTCTAATAATGCCATTCAGTGAAGAATCCAAGCCGAAGGCTTCCAGAATCCATCCGCCTCAGGCGGACAGAATCCAGAATAATTTTCCAAATGTATAGTCCTGATTTTAGTTTACTTTTTCTGTAAACCTATTTCAGGACAAGACAAAAGGGTGGCCGGGTACAAACCCACATTCAAGGCAACTACTTCTTTTTCTCATTCTGAGATTCTTTCAGCTCCAGCGCTTCCTTTTTCTTTCTTTCTGCTGCTTTCGCCTTTTTATTAAAAAAGCCTTTTAACAGGAAATTATGCTTCGCTGCCTCCATGTTTTCATCCAGGCCTTTAGAACTTTTTTTCAGGTTCACCATAGTTTGGGTCAGGTTGTCAGCAATGGTTGAATCCTGGATCAGCCTTCCCAATGTTCCGTTTCCACTGTTAATCTTGTACATTATCTCAGCAAGTTGCTGTGAGATTATTTCAGCATATCCCGCTGTAATCTGGAGACTTGCCATGATGGCATCAGTTTCGATAGGCTCAGCCGATGGTAATCTTTGCCCTTCTTTTACAACTGCGGCTTCAGTACTTCCCTGGGTAATTACCAGCAAGCGGTCACCAATCAGACCTTCGGAGCCAATGGCTACCTCACTATCTGTCTTGATGAATTTTTTCACATCCTTCCTGATCAGCATATCAATTTTGACGGTCGAATCGTTAATGATGGTGATATTATCAACCGTTCCTACATTGATACCAGAAAACCGGATATTATTTCCAACCTGCAATCCACTAACATTATAGAAAGTAGAAGTCAATTTTATTACCGGATCGAAGAGGTTTTTCTGTTTCCCGATGATAAATATGGCAAGGATGAAAATTGCCAGTCCGCCAGTGATAAACATCCCCAGCCTGACTTTAAACTTTTGACTATGTGTATCCATTTCTGTTTCAGTTGTATAGTTAGTATCCTTAGGAGCCTAAACTCCTGCTTAATGAAAGAATGCTTTAATGATTGGATCGGAAGATGTTTCGAAAACCTTGGGCTTACCTTGCATATAAACTCCTCCATCCTGCAGCATAATGATCCTGTCTGCTGTTTTCCTGGCGCAATCCATGTCATGAGTAATGATGATTGAGGAAGTTTTATACTTTTCCCTTACATCGTTAATCAGGGAGCTGATTTCATCAGAGGTTATCGGATCGAGCCCGGTGGTAGGTTCATCATAAAGAACGATTTTCGGATCCACCACCAGGGTCCGGGCCAGGCTGATTCTTTTACGCATCCCACCAGATAATTGGGAGGGCATCTTATGTAAGGCATCTGATAATCCAACATTATCAAGTACTTCTTCCACTTTCTCCTTAATTTCAAGTGCCGTGAGATGTTTTTTCATCCTAATCAATGGGAACTCGAGGTTTTGTTTCACAGTCATAGAATCATACAAAGCACCACTCTGAAACAGGAATCCAATTTTTTCCCTGATTTCACCCATTTCATTCCGGCTAAGAGAAGTCACATCTTTCCCGAACACGTGTATGGTTCCGCTTTCCGACTGTAAGAGCCCGACAATGCACTTTATCAGCACTGATTTACCACTTCCCGATTTTCCGAGAACCACCAGGTTTTCAAAACTTTCCAGTTTTAAGGAAACATCGTTAAGCACTTCCTGGTTCCCAAAAGACATTTTCAGGTGTTCGATTTCAATCACGGGTCCATCCGATGAAAAATCATCAGGATCTGATTGTACCGATTTTAATTGAATGTCTTTCATGGCATCAGCATATCAGTAATTTGAACCGCAATCATATCAACAATAATGACGAGAAGTGAAGCCAGTACAACCGCTGAATTTGCAGCAATACCAACGCTTTCAGTACCACGTCCCGCAGTATATCCCTTGTAACAGCCCACCAATCCAATAACCGCACCGAAGAAAAATGATTTGATGATGGCCGGGAATAGATCCGTAAAATGCACATGACCAAAAGCCTGGGAGAAAAATAACACCAATGAGACATCCCCCTTGATATTAGCCCCTACCCAGCTGCCCAGTATCCCAAAAGCATCGGCATACAGGATGAGTAGCGGAATCATAAGCGTGGCAGCCCATACCCTTGTAACCACAAGGAACCGCATGGGATTGGTAGATGATACCTCCATGGCATCTATCTGCTCTGTTACCCTCATGGAGCCTAATTCTGCACCCATTCCGGAACCTATTTTTCCTGCACAAATGAGGGCAGTGATCACAGGCCCCATTTCCCGGATAAGTGATACTGCAACCATCCCCGGCAAGAGCGTAACTGCACCAAAATCAACCAGTACCGGTCGGGATTGAATAGTGAGAACCAATCCCATAATCGCCCCGGTAATTGATACCAGCGGTAAAGATTTGTAACCAATCTGGAAACACTGCCTGAAAAATTCCCTGAATTCAAAGTTTCGAGAAAATGTTTCCTGAACAATGCGACTTATAAAGAGCGTTACATTTGCAATATCTGTAAGAAAGGTATTGGCTTTCTCTGTTTTCTCAATGGTTTTTTCACTCAGCCTGATAATGTGTTTTTTAGCGTGCTGAATATTGGGGAGTACCTTGATGACAGGTAGGATCTTTTTCATGTATGCACAATTAGTTTTCATCCTCCCTGTATCATTCCATCTTTCAATGACCATTCCTGGAAATGAAGATTGTCTGCAAAACAGATACCGGAGGACTAGTTATAAGCAGCCGGTCATTCCTTTAAATCACAATACAAAGGTGCATTCTCCGAATACTGCTTCAGTTACACTAATTTTAGTATTAATTACATCTTTCACACATTTAACGTACCCGGATGCATGAATTTGATTACAGAAATCAAGCAGCAGTAAACCCTCAAAGGCTATTCCCCGGTATCAAAAACAAATGGAATTGAGTTGCCCACTTTATTGGTCAAAATAGCCTGATGAAAAATAATTTTACTGTAAAATAAAATTTTCAAGTTTTTATAATACTCATATACAGATAGTTAACTCATATACTATTTAGATTGAATATAAATTGTGGTACTGTAATACCTAAATAGAATTGGCTATCTTATTAATGTGTAACTTTGTATTGTTTAAGTTTTAACACGCATACGTTCAACAAGGAATATTTTTCTGATTGCATTAAAATAAGAATTAACCCGAAGTAAATTCGGAATCAAGATTCCTTGTTTCACTACTTTTTACTGCTCATTTTACTAACCCAACTAAAATGAAAACTCGACCCACTTGGCTTACCATCACGAACTGCGCCCTGCAGTTAAACTCAAATAAACCGGTAGCTGAAGTATCATTTCTCAGCATTGCAAACCGTCTGAAAACAATAATCTTCCTTCTTCTTACCCTTACAATGTCATTTTACTCTGCAGGAGTTTTTGCGAGTAAGTACTACATTTCCCCTACGGGTAACGACAACAATACAGGCACAATTACTTCTCCTTTTTTCAATCTGAATAAAGCCTGGACAAAGGTTTTATCAGGGGATACCATTTATGTTCGTGGAGGCACTTATAACTATACAGTTGTGCAGCGCATGCAGAACAAAAGTGGTACTGCTGCCAATCCCATCAGGGTTTTGGCCTATCCAAACGAAAAACCGGTATTCAGTTTCGGACTTGGGAATTTCACCGCAGCCACCATTGCCGTTGCGACAGGCTGGTCAAGCTACCTTCACATTCGTGGATTAAGAATCACCAAACTTCCACAGGTTTCCGACTGTAACATTGGTTTTATGCTGGCATCCAGCTCCAATAATTGTACGATTGAAAATTGCGAGATTGATCGGATTGGCGGTTATGGCTTCACGATCTCTAGCAGCTGTGATAATAATCTGATTCTGAACTGTGATTCCCATCATAATGAGGACCCGATTTCTGCCACGCCTTATGATGGTTCAAATGGTTTTGGGATGACCAACAATACGACCTCAGACAATAATATTTTCAGGGGTTGCAGGGCTTGGTTCAACAGTGATGATGGATTCGACTTTTTCGGCAGTAATACTTATGTTACTCTTGACAACTGCTGGTCCTTCCTTAATGGATATTCTCCGGTTAATATGTCTCATACAGGCAATGGAAGTGGGTTCAAACTTGGGCCCAATACCAATGGAGTCATTACCACTCAGCTGAGGAAACTCACAAACTGCCTTGCTTACGACAATTACCTGAATGGTTTTGATGAAAACTTTAATAGTAATGGTCTGAATCACTTTCCGAGTACATTATATAATTGTACTGCTTTCAGGAATAACGGATGTGGTTTCTATTACCAGAAGTTTTCTGATGCACATATTCTAAAGAACAATTCTGCTTATTTAAACGGAACCAATGCCTCAGTAAATGTAGCCTCTGTGAACCAGTACAATACATGGAACGGGGGAGTCACACTTAATGGTGCAGACTTTGTAACAACTGATACAACCGGGATGGCCGGAGCCAGGCAGGCTGATGGCAGTTTACCGGTTTTAAATTTCCTGCGTCTTGCATCCACTTCTGACCTCATTAATGCCGGTGTAAATGTTGGTTTACCTTATACAGGTACAGCTCCTGATATGGGGGTATTTGAATCAACAGGAACAAGTAATCAGGCGCCTGTCATCCTCAATCAGAGCTTTACACTGAACGAAAATGCAGCAAATGGAACAACAGTCGGTACGGTAGTAGCTACTGATCCTAATGTGGGTCAGACCCTCACCTATTCCATACTATCAGGCAATACAAATAATGCTTTTTCCATCGTTGCCACTACTGGTATCATAAAAGTCGCTACTTCTACAGCCCTCAATTTTGAAGTAACTCCATCCTTTGCGCTGGTAGTAAAAGTTATGGATAATGGAACGGGAACATTGAGCAGCCAGGCAACAGTAACTGTAGCGCTGGCAAATGTTAACGAACCCCCGGTTGTTAACAACCAATCCTTCAGTATTATTCAGTTATCGCCAAACGGAACCCTTGTTGGGACTGTTGTTGCTACTGATCCGGACGCCGGGCAAACCAAAACTTTTTCCATCACTGCCGGAAATACCAGTACCGCATTCGCAATCAATGCATCTTCAGGAGCAATAACAATTGCCAACAGCAGCATTGTGAATTTCGCTACAAACCCGTTGTTTTCCCTCACGGTTAAGGTTACTGATAATGGTACCGGAAGTTTGTTTGATGATGCCATAATATCCATCAATGTTCTCCAGGGCACTAATCTTCCACCGGTGATTGTTAACCAAACATTCACCTTAAATGAAAATGCTGCAAATGGTGCAACAGTGGGCACGGTAGTGGCTACTGACCCTAATGCGGGTCAGGCCCTCACCTACTCTATATTATCAGGCAATACAAATAATGCCTTTACTATTGTAGCCACTACAGGTATCATTAAAGTAGCTACATCCACAGCCCTCAATTTTGAAGTAACCCCTTCCTTTGCGCTGGTAGTAAAAGTTATGGATAATGGAACGGGAACATTGAGCAGCCAGGCAACAGTAACTGTAGCGCTGACTAATGTTAACGAACCCCCGGTTGTTAACAACCAATCCTTCAGTATTATTCAGTTATCGCCAAACGGAACCCTTGTTGGGACTGTTGTTGCTACAGATCCGGACGCCGGGCAAACCAAAACCTTTTCCATCACCGCCGGAAATACCAGTACCGCATTCGCAATCAATGCATCTTCAGGCGCTATTACTGTTGCCAACAGCAGCATCCTGAATTATGCCACAAACCCGTTGTTTTCCCTTACTGTTAAGGTAACTGACAATGGTACCGGAAGCTTGTTTGATGATGCCATTATTACCATTAATGTACTCCAGGGTACTAACCTTCCGCCAGTGATTGTAAACCAATCATTCTCATTAAATGAAAATTCAGTCAATGGCACTACCGTAGGGACAGTGGTTGCGACTGACCCAAATTCAGGGCAGACCCTCACCTACTCTATTATATCCGGAAACATCAACAGTGCATTTTCAATTGTGGCTGCTACCGGTGTTATTAAGGTTGCCACTTCTACAGCGCTCAATTATGAAACAACACCGGCTTTTGCACTGGTTGTGAAAGTGCAGGACAATGGTACCGGTGCATTGAGCAGTCAGGCTACTGTCAATATTTCACTAAATAATGTGAATGAGCCACCAGTTGTAAACAATCAAACATTCAGTATTGTCCATTTATCACCAAACGGGACATTCGTTGGAAGTGTTGTTGCAACAGATCCGGATGCAGGCCAGACAAAGACTTACTCTATCACTGCGGGAAATACTGGCACTGCATTTGCCATTAATCCATCTACAGGGGCTATTTATGTGGCAAACAGCATCTTAGTGAATTCCTCTTCAAATCCACTTTATTCCCTGACTGTTAAAGTTACTGACAATGGCACAGGAAGCCTTTTTGATGATGCAGTCATTACCATCAACGTTTTACCGGCGACTAATCTTCCACCGGTGATCAGCAATCAAACTTTCTCCATTAATGAGAATTCACCTAATGGAACCACAGTCGGTATTGTTGTAGCCTCTGATCCAAATGCAGGCCAATTATTGAGTTATGTGATTCTTTCAGGAAATACAGGAGGTGTTTTCGCAATTAATTCTGCCACCGGAAAATTAATTGTAACTAATTCATCTTTACTTAATTATGAATCTACACCTAGTTATTCACTCAGTGTTAAAGTTACTGATAACGCAACAGTTCCCCTTTCAGCCACGGCTACTATCACAGTGAACTTAATTAATTTAAATGATAAGCCTGTAATAGGCAATCAGTCATTCAGTGTTGCTGAATTTGCACCTAACGGTTCACTGGTAAGCACCATAGTTGCCACCGACCCTGATGCCGGGCAAGTTTTAACTTTTTCGATAACAGGTGGTAATACCAGTAATGCCTTCTCTATTAACTCCACCACGGGTAAACTCTATGTTAACAACAGTAGTGCTCTCAATTATTCCAGCACACCTGTTTTCTACCTCAAAGTGAAAGCCAGGGATAATGGTGCCGGAAACCTATCCTCCACCGGGACAATGACCATTAATGTAATTAGCAGTAAATCAGTCCCAACCATTTCCATAGTTACAACTCCACTCAACACCATTATTGTGGGGGATACCTATTCCTATGATATGGTATGCCTTTCCAGTAACCAGGAACTGGTAAACTACAGCATAGAAAACCTGCCTGAATGGCTAACTTTTACTGACAATCAAAATGGAACTGCATCTTTAGCCGGGACGCCTGGAATGGATGATATTGGAAGCCACCAGGTTCTTTTGAAGGGGTTTACTGCCTCAGGTGAAGTGACTCAAACCTTTGGCATTGAGGTCCGGAATTCAAGTGTTTCAGGTGAATTCGCACAAGTGTCCAATTCAATGCATATCTTTCCTAATCCAGTTACTGATGGTACATTGAATATCAAATTCGATGAACCTATCATTGAAAGTGTTGAACTTATCTTATTGGACATGTCAGGTAGAGCCCTTATTAACAGGCAATATTCAGATATGAGCACCATTTCTTTAGATGTTTCTTCTTTCCCCCCTGCGATTTACCTTGTTAAAATCAAATCTCTAAGATTCAATTCCACGGAGAAATTTGTCAAGAGGTAAAAAAGCACAATCAATCCTTTTCAGAGCTACTGTTCAAATCAGTAGCTCTTTTTTTTGAACTTTATTGGCTTCGCAGGCCTGCGCCTTATTCCATACGTTGCTTTACAGGTGGAATTACCGTGGGTAGTTGGCGCCAACCGGGGGGCCGCTCTCATTAACTCACAAGCATTCCTCAGCCACGGCACCAAGAGTAAAAATCCAGATTAAAGTCCGAATACAGTCCTGTAATGAAACCCATAGATGGTATATTCAATAGCATCAGCCAGGGATCCGGGCCGCTTGCGCAGCGTCCAGAAAAGAAACCTCCAGTATTCCCTTCTTCCTTCCTTAAGCAGGCCTAAGATTATGACAGATTTTAGAAATCCCATGATTTTCTGTGAGTTGATCCTTACATGTCCAATATTTGGAGGCTCATAGTTCATAAGCAATCTTCTGATTCTATCGTAATAAGGCTTTGTGGTATAAATTTCCTGGATGATCATTTTATACCCCTCAAGCAGCAAATCATTGTTCATTCGTGGGATGAAATTCATTGACTGATCTGTGTTATTTCCAGAACCTTCGTTAATCAGCCGGTCTTCAGCTTCCAGCCGTTTATAGAGCTTCGTGTTTTTGGGTGCATTCAGAAGACCAACCATTGCAGATACAATACCACTTTTCTGAATAAACTCAATTTGTTCTCTGAAAACCGTAGGCGGATCTTTATCGAATCCAACAATAAATCCACCTGAAACAATCAATCCGGCGCGTTGGATTGTATGTATGCTTTGCAACATATTGCGGTTTCTGTTTTGAACCTTATTGCATTCCTCCAGCGATTCTTCGTCCGTTGTTTCAATCCCAATGAATGTGGAACTGAATCCCGCTTCCGTCATCATCTTCAGTAACTCCTCATCATCGGCCAGATTTATTGAAGTTTGTGTATTAAACGAAAATGGGAAACGATGTGCCTGCATCCAGAGGATCAGCAACGGTAGCAATTTCGTTTTAATTTCATATTTATTGCCTATAAAGTTATCATCCACGATAAAAACGGATCCCCTCCAGTTCAGTGTATACAAAGCTTCCAGCTCCCGGACCACTTGTGCAGGCTTTTTCATGCGTACTTTTTGCCCCAGAAGGGTTGTAATTTCGCAAAAATCGCATGCATATGGGCATCCTCTTGAAACCTGGATATTCATGAAAGCATAATCTTTCCTTGAAAGCAAATGATAATCAGGAATCGGACTCTGAGTTATATCGGCAAATTCATCAGATGAGTACACCTTTTGAGGAACTTTACCTGATGCAATATCCTGAAGGAATAAGGGCATTGTTATTTCGGCTTCATTCAGGACAAAATGATCAATGTCAGGATAATTCTGATATTCCTGTGTGAAAAGTGGCCCACCGGCAACAACTTTTACACCGGCCTTCCTGCAAGTCACAATCACATTATCAACGGAGGCTTTCTGGATATACATGGCGCTGATAAAAACATAATCTGCCCATTGGATATCTAGCTGCAACAAAGGTGTCACATTCATATCCACCAGCTTTTTATTCCATGAAAGTGGCAGTAATGCAGAAACTGTAATCAGCCCGAGTGGAGGCACCGCCGCTTTCTTTGATATAAAACCCAGGGCGTGCTTATAACTCCAAAAAGAATCTGGATAAATCGGGTAAACCAATAGTATGTTCATAAGATAGCCAATTATTCAACCGGAACGGATATCTGTATCGTTCAGTATGATACATTTTAACCATAAAATTGCGTCATAAGGGATTCAATTGAATTATACAATTCAATTGAATTTTTATACAATTCACACCTTTTAAGAAGAAGAGCAGTAAACTTTTAGTCCAACTTCTGAGGTTGTGACCGGAGGATTGGCTGGCTAAATTGTTTTTCGTCAGTTGAGTAGAGCAACCGCTTCTGAGTAGGATTGATGCGGGCATGTTTGCGAACGGGAAACATCGGGGGAGTCTCTTCCTGCCGGAAAGATTCCATCGACAATCGGGCCATCAGGTAACTGACTGTAGATTCTGCGCCCTGGTTGAGATTCACATGTGTTTCTTCAAGACCATCATAACATCCTCCTGTACAAGGATTATAAATAATCTGATGCAACCTGTTATCCCCCAAGAACCAGTTGAAAGCTATTTCCATTTTCAACCTGTATTCTTCCTTCTGAAAAGCTTCATAAAACATCCCAAGCGTCATAACTGTATAAGCCACATCAATAGGTTGTTCACCATAATGCCCAGGTTTCTCTCCTTTGAGCAGCCAGTTTTTATTTGAAATTACTTCTATTCCATTTTCATTGAATGTTTGTGACAACAAGAACTTCATGGATGAGAGAGCTATTTCCTTATACAGGTTTTCTCCCGTAACTGACCAGGAAAGCAGCATAGCCTCCGGTAATACGCTATTAGCATAGGTTAGATAGCTTTCATACCACTCCCAGTTAATATTTGATTCATGATGATACATTTTCGACAGACGGTCAGCAATTGTTCTGATTAATTCAACTGCAGTGTGGGATGGATTCGTCCTGTTATAGTAGTAAAGCCCTTTAATTGCAAAAGCCATTGAACGGGTAGAATATACCTTACTTATATGTGGAAGGGAACGTTCAAATATAGCTTTTGCCAGGGAATGAATATCAGCGGGCAGCGCTTCCTTTAAGGATATCAGATAACCCAGTGCCCATATGGCCCTTCCATTGGAATCGTCAAGGTTGACATCTTCATTCTGGGAGGTGAATTGAAGGTCGGCATCCATATAATTCAGGAAATTCCCATCCTTTTGCTGACAGCTGCCAATAAAAGACAGGTATTTGCGAATGTCTATGATATTCTGTTCATAGCCTGTCATTTTGTAATACATGCTAATTGCAACCAGGGCCCTTGCATTATCATCAAGGGTATACCCTGAATCCAGATCCGGATGGTTCAGTTTTGAGAACTGGATGATTCCTGTTTCTGTTGTCATAAGGTTCAGGTGGGCAAGATTGATCTGAGGGAGATTATATTTAACAGCTTCCCCCGTACCTGTAATCTTCTCAAAAAGCTTGGCATGCATTACTGCTGAGTTCTCCCATGCCGTACTGACAATTTTTTGCAAGGTATTTATAATGATACTTCTGCGAAGAGGCTCATTATTTAAAAGGTGGACAACTCCTTTAGCCAGTTGACCTGAATCACGAAAATCAAATATGATTCCGGTATCCTTTGTAAGAACCTCTTTTGCATGCGGGATTGGAGTGGAAAGAATAGGGCAACCACAGGACATAGCATAGGCAAATGTCCCGCTAACAGCCTGGTTGGGATCATTGGTTGTAAAGAGATAGATATCGCTTAACTGAAGGTATTCGAGCAATTCAGGCAATGCAAGATACTGATTGATAAATTTAACCTGTTCCTGGAGATTTAATTCCTTTACTGTATTTTCAAGCATTTCCCGGTATTTTTCACCTTCTGATTTCACCACCTCCGGATGAGTCTTCCCAATGACCAGAAATACAACTTCCGGGCTCTTTAAAAGGATTTCAGGCATAGCATGTAATGTTGTTTCAATGCTTTTTCCGGAACTAAGCAGTCCAAAAGTGGTAAGTACTTTTTTGTCTTTTAATCCATACTTCATTTTCAGGAATTCTTCACTTTGATGGGTAACAAGGTGAGTCCCATGTGCAATTACTGAAATATTTTGCTCAGAAATCCTGTAATCAAGCATGAGTATTTTTGCTGAATGATTAGTCATTACCACAATTGAAACGCAAGCATCTGCAATTTCCCTTACCTCTGACCTCAGCCTGTCATCAGGATTTGGCAGTACTGTATGGAAAACGATTGCTACGGGTTTATGGATACTTCTCAGGAAATCTAAAAACGCCTGTTTCTGCGAATTAAAGAATCCAAATTCATGCTGAATAAGCACCATTTGTATATTGTCATCCTTATTGATACTCTCAGAAATCTTTTTAAACGCATCTTCTTTAGAGGTATCAAGGATATACTTTACCTCTTCAGGATAACTATAGTTTACTTTTCCTGATTCCAGTGCACAAACAGATAAGGCAAATGAATTGCTGAATTTATTATTCAATGACTTGATCAGATCCTGGGAATAGGTTGCAATACCACATTCCCTTGGAGGATAGGACGAAATAAACAGTACTTCAAGTAAAGGTTTAACAGGTTCATTCCTGGATATATATGGATTTTGCAAGGGTAAAGCAGAAGGATATTCTATATTTTCCCGACCAAATACCCCTTCCTGAATATCTTGTATATCATTGGTCTTGTTGGAATTAGCTTTATTTTTCATGGAGTTGGTTTTTAGTAGTTTCAAGCTTCTGAACGGGTTTCCACATTTCAGAAATATCTGTAGTAAGATCACTGACAACGATTGAAGTATTTGAATGAGTGTTTGTTTCATCCTTTACAGCATAGCTCATCAGTTCTGTGATCAATTCCTCCAGTATGATGGATGCACATGCAATCCTGGAGTCGGCGGCACCATAGTAAATAAACAATCTCTCATTAAAAACCACAGCGCCTGTTGGGAATACAACATGATCCACTATTCCGTTTTCTTCCCAATCGTAATCAGGACGAAACAAAGGATAGGGTAATCTTGCCAGAACCTTGGAAGGAATGTTTAGATCTAACATTGCTGCACAGGCGGTGTAATACATCCCCTTTTCAGTATCTGCAGCCCCATGATAAATCAATAACCAGCCATACTCTGTTTCAATTGGGGGGCATCCACTTCCAATGTAGCTGGATTCATGGGGAAATATGGGATCAAGTACTATATGATCTCTGAAGTTTTTCAAATAATTTAACCAGAAATCCTGTGAGAGTTCGTTCAGAGTATTGATGGTAACAATTTGAATTCCAGGTCTGATCCTGTGAAGAAAAACCAGTTGACCATTGATTTTACGAGGAAAGAAAACAACGTCTTTATCCCAGGTAAGAGCGTTACCCTCCTTATCATCTAACTTCTCATAAAACAATTGGTTCTGGATATAGTTTTTATGAAGTAGTTTATCTGATCCAACTAATGAAACAAATTCATCATAATGTACCATTGGTGTAATAATCCCATGCTTTTTAAACATTTTCATATCCCTAGATAATGCTAAAGCACCAAGAGCACTAATTCCATCATAAACAGTATAAGTAAGATAATAGCATTCTTCAATCTTAACAATTCTGGGATCTTCCAGCCCATGGGATTCATATTCCATTTCTGAACTGAGGATCGGTTCATCCCATCTTTCATCAACCTTGAGCGGCCCTTCAAGTCTGCAATAACCAAGGCTCGAAAAATTGCCTTCTTTCACTGCACGATAGATAAGATGAACTGTTCCTCCATCAATAATGGCCGCAGGATTCATCACAGCTTCATTTTCAAACTCCAGCTGAGATTTTGAAAGTAAGATTCCTTCTTTTGTAACCTTTATCATTTTTTCTTTGGAGTCAGTTTAATTCGGGGTAAGCGAATGGGTTTTACTTTAAGCATAGGTGGCATCGTATCCCCCAATAAGTATCCCCAGGGTTTCAGTTCATCGATATGGTCAAATATGAGTTTTACGATGGCTAACATCGGGATTGAAAGGAACATGCCGGGAACTCCCCATAACGCGTTCCCGACAATTACGACAATGATGGAGAACAGCGCATTGATCTTGACTTTGGATGCCACGATTTTAGGAACGATGTAATTATTATCAACCAACTGGATAAAATAGTAGATGCCCAGTATATATAATGCATACCATGCAGATGACTTGGTTGCCAGTGCAACCATCATTGGCAAGGCCACAGCAACAAGGCCTCCTATGTAGGGAATAGCATTCAACAGTGCCCCCAGGATTCCCAGCAATAAGGCATATTCAATCCCCAGAAGTAGCAATGCAGAAATCTCCATTGCTGCAATTATGGTTGCTTCGATAACCAAACCTACCAGGTAACGCTGGATCACGGTTTTTATCTGTGAAATTATCTCCGTCAGTTTGCCCTGATTACCATCTGCAAAAACCATATGTAAAAACTTCAGTAAAAGGGGATGATAATAGAGCAAGAGGAATATATAAACCGGCATCAGGAAGATTACAACAAGTCCGCTTCCCAGGCTAATGATGGTCTTTCCGATGGATACTCCGCTAAAATGAGTTAACTCATTCCTTGTATTAGTTATCCACCCATGGATCTTGCTGGGACTTATATCAAAATAGCCTGAAGCCCACGTAATTGTATTATTTAATAGTGCAGTAAATTTCTCAACCAGTGCCGGCCATGATTCACTGAATTTGCTGATCTGCGAAATAAGCAACCCTCCAATAGCTGCTATGCTTATAAAGATCAGGATAATTGTTATTACAATGGCTACAACACGATTAAAACGCTTTTTAACCAGGAAATTTACCAGAGGATGGAGTACTATGGCAAAAATGATTGAGAAAACCAGGGGAATAAGAATGCTTTGGGCTACATATAATAGGGTAAGGAAGGCAATTATTCCAATGAAAAAAAAAACCACCTTTAAACTAAATGGAAGATGAAATTCTTTTATTATCATGGCTTATCAGGGCTAGATTTGTTGGGTGAGATGAATTGCATAATAAAATGACTCAGGTTTTTCAGCATATCAGGGTGCTGCGCCACAATATTTGTCACCCCAAACTGCAGTATAGAACCCAGCAGTTTCCTGATGATACTGGATGAGCCACCTACAATCAGTTTCCTGGATAAAAATCCGGAAACAAGTCCCATAGCCGTTCCCAGAATATTATCGAGCAGGTAGGGTGAGGAAGATATATCCTTTAAGGTACTATTGATCAAATTGATAGGTTTAAGGCTTTCGTAAGTAAGAAAGAATTGTGTCTTTAATACCTGGCCTTTAAAATCCTGCTCTGCTTCCAATATTTTGATAGCCTCCAAAAGTTCTGAAGATGTTGTAATATTTTCCATCAGGCTTTATTTAAGTACTTGTTTAATAATGTAGTCGCGAAATGTTCTCTTGAGCCATTTGTGTAGAAACACATGAATAATGACTCCAACTATAAAGTAGAAACCGGCAACTACGAAAAAGCCTAGATAAGTTTTCTCAAGCAGCTCTCCTATCCACAGTGCCAATCCTAAATTCAGGAAAAGCATAAACGAAGCCACCAGGAAAAAAACTGCCGAATGTGGAATAAATGAAGAAACTACATTTGAAGTTTTATCAAGAACTTTAAGCTTGACTAACTCAAATGAAGTTTTTCCATAATCAATTGACTTTTCGAGTAGCGATTCTATTAATTTTTCTTTTTCTTCCATGTGGCAGACATTGAAAATTGGATTTTAAGTAGTAATGGTGATCATGAGCCGAAACCAACGATTCAATTGCTTTCCAAACTTTAGAATATTCACAGATATGATAGGAATCCGTCTCGTCAAAAATGACGAGACGGGATACCTCATGAGTTCGTTTCTCCAGGTAATTCGGCTAAGCCTTTAGCTGCTCTGCTAATGAATTTATTACATTAAGAAAGTCTCATGAATAAAACCACAAGCAAACTTGCCTTCTCTATGCAGTTTTTTCTTCTTTTGGATTACCTGCAACAGGGTTACTCGTTTGAGAGGTGTAATCTTCAACTTCTTCCTTAACCGCCTGGAATTTTTCAGTAATTGTATCCATAAATTCACTGATCTTGTCCTTGACAGCATCCACATAGTCTTCACCTTTCTTACCGATTTTTCTCCTGGTATTTTTCCCTTTGTCAGGAGCTAAGAGAATTCCTAATAATGCACCGGCAGCAATTCCTGCTGCTATGCCCAATAATATTTTACCTGTACTCATAATTTTTAGCTTTACAAGGTTTATAATAAGATGATAAGTAACAAAACGATCAGAAGTGCAGCTCCTACAGATATATAAATATATCCGCCCATTTCCTTGAGTTGTTGTTTAATCGACCGGACTTCTTTCCTGAGTTCTCTTTTTTCAGAGGCTTTAAGTTCGGATTTATCCATAGCCTTTATTTCATCCAGCCGGAGTAAAAGAGCTTTAGCCTGGGGAGAAACAGGAGGTTTAGGTGCTTCCATCGTTACAGATGGAGCTGGGGTTGAAGCGGCTGTTTGAAATGGTAAAACTGATAATGACAATCCTGTTGCCAATAAACAGCAAATTGCTAGTTTTTTCATTGTTTTTGAGGTTACTTGATTAATTAAATTAAACTACTTTTCTTCCCTGGATAATTCTGAAAATTATTGCAATTAGAGCAATGACTAATAACAAATGAATCACTGATCCTGCACTGTAAGCGAAAAAGCCAATTGCCCATCCAATTACCAGAATGACAGCTATGACATAAAGTAGATTTCCCATGATGTTAGTTTTGTTAAGTAAAATGAAGTCGATGTATCTGTAAAAATCCAGAATCTTTCCTGGAAAATCCCTGGACTCGAAGCAAATGTTTATGAGTACTTTTAGCCTCTGCTGTTGGTCCGCATTAAGGCGGATTTTTACGATCAAAACAAAGGTATTTCTGATTACCGCCTCAAGTCTTACATAACTTTTGGAATTACTTATATAATTCACACTTGTTGATTATTAACGTACTTTTGTGTGATCCTCCACCTGAGTTGTCAGAGAATAATATTTCTCAAACTACAAGTAAAGGTTCTTTTCTTCTGTTGTGTGTTTACTGCTTTTTTCTCTGATTCATTTGCCTCAAAGCCTGAGTAATCCTTCCTCTTTTCACAATGTTATAGAATTGAAATCATGCAAGTTGAGGTAATAAGAAAGAAGTTTACTTTTTCCCCGGATCCTTCAAGGATTATTGCCCGCTTCCTTTATATGAATGACGAGCGATCGGCTGACATCATAAGGAAAGTGCTTGCTATGCCTGAAAAGGATGTAAATATTGCAATGAGCCAGTTATTGCGGGGCTATTCAAGAAGGCACAGGAATATTTCCAAAATATTCGAAAAACATTTTGCAAAGCTGGAACCGGTCTTTGAAAAAATTGAAGTGAATGAAGAGGATCTGTCTATTGCTCAGAAAGCATTAATAGGTTCTTATTTTACAATGGAATATTCCATTGAATCTGCAGCTTTCTTCAATCCTTCTGTAGTGGAAAACCCCGATCAGTCAGAAACGAGACCTGATGAAAAAAGAGTCATTTTTAGTTTCAGGGCTACAGGTGAAGGACATATTTCATCCATTGTCTTCCGCTCAGGAGTGCTGGATAAAAACAATAACCTTACCCTGGAACCAGTGGGCAGAATGCTTGCTGAAGCTGATGTCATTAAAAGGAATGCGTATAAAAAAAAATCATTCCAGGAAAAGCTTGAAGAGATGAAAGAGTATGGAAATGCGATCTCCCCTGCTATCCTGGATAAACATGATGAAAAACCGGATCAGGGAAACATCATTCCCCCTGTTATTGTAGGAAGTCCGGAAGTTTTACCTTTAAAACCCGTTACGACATCTCCCGGCTTTATCATGGATCAGCTTCCTGAAGAATTTACCTATGGTGAATTGATGATGAATATCGAAAAATTCAGAAAGCAACCAGGGATCACCGAAGAACAGGCAAAAATCATTAACCAGATGATGTGGTTAGCATCTTCTCATTATGAGATTTTCTTTTCCATCGATTCAGCCATTTCTGAAAGGGTAATCTTTCCTGTTTCTGCCACCGAACAAAGAGGAATTGAAGACGCCAGGTTTGTAAAATTTACTGACGATAACGGGGAAATCACTTACTATGCTACCTACACAGCCTATGATGGCATTACCATTATGCCTAAGCTGATCAGCACAACTGATTTCTATAACTTTAAAATATTACCCATTAATGGAGAGATCGTCCAGAATAAAGGGATGGCACTCTTCCCAAGGAAAATTAACGGGAAATATGCCATGCTCTGCCGGATTGATGGAGTGAATAACTATATCGCCTATTCTGATAATATCAATATCTGGAGGGAAGCAAAAATCCTTCAGCGCCCCAAATTCCCCTGGGAACTGGTACAAATTGGAAATGCAGGAAGCCCGATTGAAACAAAGGATGGATGGCTGGTTATTACACATGCGGTCGGTTCCATGCGCGAATACACCCTGGGTGCCTCATTATTTGATCTCAATAATCCTGAAATAGAGATTGGACGGCTCAGCGACCCCTTAATGATGCCCAGTGAATCAGAACGAGAAGGATATGTCCCTAATGTAATCTACTCCTGTGGTTCCATTGTTCATAATGATGACCTTATCATCCCCTATGCTATGTCAGACCATTCTTCAACCTATGCTACAGTCGATTTGAAGGAATTATTGGAAGTGTTAAAAAACTCCGGGAATGCCAGTGATGAAAAGTAAATTGCATGGATGTCCTGTTTGTAAAAAATGTTCACTAAATATTCATTTTTTTCATTATAAATCAATTACTAATTCACTGAATTTCAATTAACTATTAGTGAACCTAAACTAACAACTACTAGGATGCAAGTAACAGCTATCAGGAAAGACATTCAATTCTCACCCGACTCCAGCAGAATCATTCCACGCTTCCTTAAAACCACCAACGAAAGAAGCATCGAGATCATTAAATCAGTACTTTTAATGTCGGATTCGGAAGTCAATTCATCTATGAATCAATTACTTAGGGATTTTTCTACCCGACATCGGAATATTTCCAGGATATTTGAAAAACATTTTGAAAAACTGCAAAGCTTGTTTCCAGTGGATGGAATATCAGCAGATCAGCTTAACTATTCAAGGAAAGTATTGATTGGATCCTATTTTACGATGGAATATTCGGTTGAATCTGCTGCTTTCTACAATCCTTCTTTACTTGAAGATCCCGATCAATCAGGGATAGGACGCGGTGAAAAAAGGGTTATTTTTAGTTTCAGGGCAACTGGAGAAGGGCATATCTCTTCTATTGTGTATCGAAATGGTATTTTGGATAAAGAAAATAATCTCACCCTCGAACCGGTCGGAAAACTACTTTCTGAGGCTGATATTGTTAAACAAGTCGTCTTTAACAAGGTTTCCTTTCAGGCAAAACTATCTGAACTACAACACAATGGCCATGAATTCACTCTTGGCAGTATCCTTGACAAGTTAGGCGATAGTTTTACTTTTAAGGAACTTGAACATTGCCTGGCTGAAGAAAAAGCCCTACCCTCCTCTTCTAATGAGTTGCAAATGAACCAGATGATTGGATTGGCTTCTGCTTATTATGAAATAGACTTCTCTATGGATTCCGCCATCTCTGAAAGGGTAATTTTTCCGATTTCCCCAACAGAACAAAAAGGAATTGAAGATGCCTGCTTTGTGAAGTTTAAAGATGAAAACGGGAAAGTGACCTACTTTGCAACGCTTTCTGCCAATGATGGAATCAACATCATGCCTAAAATTCTATATACCACCGATTTTTACCATTTTAATGTTCAGCCATTATCCGGCACAATAGCCAGGAGTAGCGGAATGGCTCTTTTCCCTCGTAAAATCAATGGGAAATATGCTATGTTATGCAGAATTGATGGGGTAAATAACTATATCGCCTATTCGGATGATATTTATACCTGGCAGGATGCTCAACTGATCCAGGTACCTAAATATGCCTGGGAACTTCTGCAGATTGGAAATGCAGGCTCTCCTATAGAAACTGATGAAGGCTGGCTGGTGATAACACATGCCATCGGACCGATGAGAAAATGTGTGATCAGCGCATCCTTGTTTGAACTTGAGCATCCTGAAAATGAGATAGGAAGATTATCCACTCCTTTAATAGTACCGAGCGAAACAGAAAGGGATGGATATGTCCCGAATGTTATCTACTCCTGTGGTTCTATCATCCACAACCAGGACCTTATTATTCCCTATGCAATGTCCAACCATGCATCCACTTATGCTACAGTGAACCTCAAAGAGTTACTTGACGAACTGAAAGGTACATACACTAATTAAACTCGTGTAGCACCTGTTCAGTCCTTCAAGCATTTACACCGGCTATATTTATACCCTGATATTCATCAAATCATCAAAAACTCCGAATGCTTTCAGGAGCCAAATGATAACGATAATTACAATCACAACGTTCAAAATCGTTTTGATCTTATTATCCATTGGAATGTAAGTATTGATTAGCCAAAGCAAAACACCGGCAACTACAAGAATGATTAATATGGTAACTATTGGCATGATATTTATGTATTAGTACTGTGTTTATTTAAGAATCTTGCCTTTCTGTTTCAATTACCTGATTGCAAGCCCAATGGTTGAAACACCGCTGGACAAGTCCAGAAACATTCCGACTTTGCTATTGAAATGATATTCTGTACCTACATGAATATCAAGAAATAAAGGACTCGCCCTATGATAATAATCTCTGTCTCCATGGTAGTCTTCATCCCAGCTTGCGTTTCTGATTGCAAATCCCAGTGAACCGGCCAGGTAAAAATCCCATGCAGGACCGGCTTCAAACACCTGGTCAAAATAATAGGAGCCTTTTACACCCAGTGGAATAACCGTTTCACGATAATAATCACCCCTGTAAGAGAACACGGTAATAAAGGGTGCCAACGTAAAATTCCTGGCAGCATCAAATTCATAATTAATGTGGAAGACCGGCAATGTACGTGCTAAATATCCATAATAGCCGGAGTAACCGCCAATCCCCAATCCGAGATTCAAGGTTTTTCCATGTTGTTCTCCTTTCTGTGCCGATAAAGTTGTTCCAAGGAAAAAAAGAACAACAAGCATAATAAAGCCTATTTTTTTCATGGTTTACGATTTCATGTATTTAAATTAACACTTCAAATAACTCTTTTAAATGAATCTATTTCAGTTGTTTACCAATCTGTAGCCAACTGTAGCCTGGAACCAGACATTTTTGTATCGGGGCGTTGTGGTCGTATTGTCCTTATTGTTGTCAAAAAGATCCCAACCCATTCTTGTACCGATTACAAAATTATTCAGGTCAATATCCAGTCCTCCCAAAAAACACAAGGTATTCATACGGAGATCATCATTGTTAAATTCTTCCTCCTGCTGGATCGTAAAAAAAGAGCCATCAAAATCATCTTTTTGTTTCAGCAGGTAAGAATACTGGGGCCCTGCCACCAGGTTCAGGAATGGCGTTGGTTTTAGTGAAAACAATAGAGGAACATCTACATAAGTTGTGGTTCTTGTATAATCATATAAGATTCCCAGGAACTTACCAGTAGCATGGAATCCTTTTTGTGAGATAAGAATTTCAGGTTGGAATCCCAGGTATTTTCCAATAGGAATGGCTACAAATACACCTGTTGCAAGTCCAAACTTAGGATCGGCTTTAAACTCTTCTCCTTTAGTATCATATACATTGGAGTAATTAGTACCCACTTTCACACCCAGTTGGATCATGTCGCGATAATCAGCAATCCTCCCCTGTGCGAAGCAATAATTTTGTGAGATAATCATGTATAATGACACAGCTATCCCTAGCAGAATAATATTTTTCTTTTTCATGGTATTCAAATTAAGTTGATTAGATCTTATTCATATCCGCTTTTTATGATCGTAGAGATCATTTTAAACCGCACATTAGCTTTCAGCAGATAGGAAGAATGAGCGGGAATAATGATAGACTGTCCAACCCTTAAATTAAATGACACTCCATCAATGACAATCTCTGAAATACCCTCTATAATCTGTACAAACCTGTCAAAGGGTATTATTTTCTCGAGTAAGGATTCACCGGCATCAAAAGAAATAGTACTAATGTTACCTGTGACTTTACTAAGTATAGGTTTTATCACTACCGAATGTTTAACATATTCGATAGTTTCGGCTATACTCATTGCTTTCGATTTTTCAACAACTATAATGTCCTTCATTTCAAAATCCTGTTTCTTCGAAAAGTTCAATTGAGTGTTAAATGTGTAGAAATGTCAACTGCACTATTTCTTTTTACCACCTTTTTTACCTGAATTATGTTTCCCCCTGGAATCATTGGAGTGCCTGGCATCTCTACCCTGGTCATGGTTTGATTTGCTTCTTACATTGTGCCTGGTAGCTCTGGAGTTATGATTTGAGGGACGTTCACCTATCGTTTTCTGATGTGATCCTTTATAACCCTTACCGTAATTCTTTCTATGTTCACCATAATGTACATAAGGAGTTTTGCCATGATAGTCAGTTAAAACAACCTTATAGCCATGATACAGATCATAATTCCTGTATCTGTATGGAAGGTAGGATCTATGAATCCAGGCACCACGGGAATTGTAGATGAACATTGAAGTTCGCACATCATAATAGGCCTGGACATCGGGGAGGTAATAATACTCTACTTCACTATACCCAACAGGTCCCCATGCAGGTGGAGAACCAATAGTAATATTAACATCAATTTGTGCATGAGAAGCCCCTGCAAGGAAAAAGATTATTCCTGCTAATACAATTTTCAATGGTTTCATGTATTTCAATTTAAAAGTGGCATCCGCCACAATGTGGCAGATCATGGCTGCTTCACCAAAATTGATAAGTAAAGCAGGTTTCACTTTGCAAAGGTGCAACCCTGAAACACTTAAGTTATTACATGATTACAGAAAACAGTTGCATGATTCACACATTTCCTGCTTCAACTCTCTTGCCTTTAAGCAATTTGAAATAAGAAGGAGTCAGGCCTGTTGCTTTTTTAAACTGATTGGAAAGATGTGCAACACTGCTATAATTCAGTCGATATGAAATTTCAGTAATACTCAATTCATCGTAGAGCAAAAATTCTTTAATCTTTTCAATTTTATGATTAATAATATATTGTTCGATAGTAACACCCGTTACTTCTGAAAACAGATTAGTGAGATAGGTATAATCCATGTTCAGCTTTTCACTGATATATTCAGAATTTTTCACCTTTGGCATCTCATCCGAATAGTGAATCATTTCAACAATCAGGCTTTTTATCCTGTCAATAAGAATCGATCTTTTGTCATCCATCAATTCGAGACCGGATTTCAACAAGGCAGATTTCAGTGTAGCATGTTGTTCATCAGTTAATGAACCCTTTATATCCACAACACCTAAATCTACTACACCAAATTGCAGTCCCAGTTTCTCCAACTCCGATTTCACCAGCATTTTGCATCGGATTGAGACCATATATTTGATATATATCTTCATTTAATTAATCTGATGTATGTGTTTACTCATACAACATACAGAAATGATTTCAGTTTGCATAAAATACTAAGATACAAAGAATTTCTTTATATGATGTGAATCTATGGTCCTTCTTACCGGATCTGTAAACGCAAATCTGCTAGATAGGCGTAATGCAGAAAGATGCGGCAGAATAAAAAATGAAAACTACTTAGCTTCGGTATAAGATTAAAACACTGAATATTTGGAGACCTTCCTTTTCTCTGACTTATACCATTAGTTTTGCACTTTTCTCGCTCGTATGACTCCACACATATACATGGGAACAATCCCTCATTATCAAGCGATTAAAATGGCTTCTCAAAGCTATCAACCGCTTTCCCTAAAGCGTCAATGTCATCCTGCTCCTGAAACACAATATTTTTTCTGATTTTTTCGAAAACTGGCAGTTTACTGACCTGGCTAATGCCTTTACATACTATGATTATCGCAAAAATCCCCGGAAACGTATTCATTTAATCAATAAGAATATAATTCTATAATCCACTTGCAATAAACCCCGAAAAAAAGGGTATATTGCATGCTGTTAGAAACGATCTTACTATGAATGGTTCGATTAAACACACGAATGATTTTCTGCAGGTTATACGTAGCAACGGCAGATATGCTTTTACGATAGATGAACTCATCGAAAAAGTTCCCAAGACAGTTAAGAATATAAGAAAGGATCTTGATAGACTCCGGGATAAAGGTGAGGTGATCAATATCAGAAGAGGGTTTTATACAGTGATTCCCGTCGAGTACCAGAAAATGGGTTCAATTCCTGTAGAGTTGTATATAGATGAACTAATGAGGTACCTGGCAAAGAAGTATTATGTAGGGTTAATAAGTGCAGCTATGTTCCATGGAGCGGCTCATCAGCAGCCACAGGAGTTCTTTGTTTTGACTCAATCTCCAAAACCACGGACGATAAAAAGCAAGAACACCCTGATAAATTTCTCAGAAAAGAAGATTCTCTCTACTTCTGGAATTGAAGAAAAAAAAACAGATACAGGTTACTTTAAGATCTCAAATAAGGAACTTACTTTTCTTGATCTGATTTATTTTGAACAGGGCATTGGAGGTTTCAACCGAATTATTTCAGTCCTTAGAGAATTATCGGAGAGCATAAGCATAACCAGGATGAAAGAAGCGGTTAAGATTGACTTCCCTGTAAGCACATTTCAACGTGCAGGATTTATAGCTGAACATATCCTAATGAATGACAAGCTTGCAAGTATTTTTGAGAATAAGTTGGCTACTGAAAGCATGAAAAAAGTGTTTTTGAAATCTTCAACTGACAAAACTGGGATATGGAATGAAAAATGGAAGTTGATTGTGAATTCTAATATCGAAGATGAAATATGATACCAAGAGCTTTTATTTACGAATGGCAGGAAAGAGCGCCATGGCAAACAAATGCTCAAATTGAACAGGATTTGATTATTGAAAGGTCTTTGGTTGAATTATTTTCCGATGATTTAATTAAGAATAGCCTGGCATTTAGAGGTGGAACCGCCTTACATAAGCTATTTATGAAACCACAGGCGAGATATTCCGAAGATATTGACCTGGTACAAATAGAACAAGGACCTATAAGTCCGGTATTAAAAAGAATACGGGAAAAACTTTCATTCCTGGGGACCAAAAGGACGGTAAAGCAACACATCCATAACAATACGATCCTATATCGGTTTGAAACTGAAATTCAGCCGGTTATTAATATGAGGTTAAAAATAGAGATCAACACCCGGGAACATTTTAACATCCTTGGTTTACAGGAATTTACTTTTCAAATGGAGAACTCGTGGTTTTCAGGTGGCTGTCAACTGACTACATTCACACTAGAAGAACTCTTAGGGACAAAACTAAGAGCGTTATATCAAAGAAGAAAAGGAAGGGACCTGTTTGATTTATATTGGGCACTAACCCATTATAACATTCACTCTAATGACTTGATCAAGTGCTACAAAGGATATATGAGTTTTTCAGAAGGCCAGTCTCCATCCTCTAACATGTTTATAAATAATTTGGATGAAAAGATGAAGGATAAGGAATTTTCCAGCGATATGCATGCTATTCTTCGCCCAGGTATAGATTATAATCCTCTGGTTGCTTGTGAATTAGTAAAACACGAATTGATAGAGAAAATTTAAATCTTCTTTAAATTCTAAATGGTGCTCATAGATTCATTGACACAGAAATTAATAATCTTCAAATCCCTTTTCAAGGGCAGAGAAGATGTGTTTGCAACCAGATGGGAAAGTGGGAACAAAAGTGGTTATAGTCCATCCTATATCTATGACCCTTATTTCTTCCGATTACACAAAATGAAAGGGGGCAATTTTAATGATTTTTTCTGACCTTTTTACGGTTAATGTAGTAGATTACAGAGAATGTTACTCAAGACATAGTAATGTAATTTAGGTTAGCAAAACTATATTTTTCGAGCAAGTTTCTGCAAAGCAAATCACTGATATTCTATGAAAAAGGCTCTATTCGGTAGACATTGTATTTTTTGAAAATATCCGCCTCTTCTCCACTTTAAATATAGCCTTAAATAGCCATTTTTTGCCTCGCTAAAAAGAACAAGTCACTGAAAAAGTACTCATTTTCAGTGGTTTGCGTTTTTTCACTTTTTGAATCAGCGGAGAGACAGGGATTCGAACCCTGGGACCCCTCGCGGGGTCAACGGTTTTCGAGACCGCCCCGATCGACCACTCTGGCATCTCCTTAGTAATAAACAGTTGCAAAAATAGGAAGTATTATTGAATAGGCAAGTTGAATTGTTTGATGTAGACTAAGCTCAGTGTGAAAATCAAATAATTCCTTTAGTTTTCAGAAAGATATAACCATTAATAGTCTTGTAGAAGTACTCCTCTTTTGCTGCCAGACTTTTTGTTTCAAATTCTGTATAATAATGTAAAACTAAAGGTCTTCGACTTTTAGTAGACCTTACCTCTGTATGCACTCTTCGCATCTGTACTAATATAACAAAAACATAGATATATTACAGTTTTTGATATTGAATTCAATGTTGGTTCAATTTAAAATCAGTTATATTTGTATATGAGTATCCTATTCCTAATTGTATGAGCTGATGAATGATAAAGCATCATTGAAGAAAACACTATATTTCCTGGGGGATGAACTTCTCAATGAGATTTTTGATATTGGGATTGTTAAGGAGGTTGAAGTGAAAACTGAATTGCTTAAAAATGGCCAGTATATTAAATTTATTCCTATAGTCATCAACGGACTGGTGAAAGTAATTACCCAATTTGAAGAAAAAGAACCCTGCTTTTATTATATTCAGCCAGCACAAAGTTGCATCATGTCCTTTTCATCAGGCCTTAAAAAAAAAAAAAGAGTAAAATAGTACAACACTGAAGAAAACAGCACTGTGCTGCTCATTCCAATGGAAAAGATATCGAAATGGGTTATTGAATTACCAAGGATCAACCTTTTATTTTATGAACAGTATGAACTTCGTTATTCTGAGCTTTTGCTCAATTTTCATGGACTCTTATATCATAAACTTGATACACGATTACTTGATTTCCTGAGCGTAAAAGCAAGATTAACAGGAAAAAACCATGTCAGAATTTCTCATAAAGAGATTGCTGCTGAATTAGGGACGGCCAGAGAAGTTGTAAGCCGCCTGATCAAGAAACTCGAAAATCAGCATTTACTCAGGCAACATAATGATACTATTGAGATAATTATGCCGGTGTAACTTTAGTCACTGAACAGACTTTCCATTTGAATTACCTTTGTATTTATCCAGAAGCAATATAACTGAAAGCTCAGTATTGCTGTCTTGCTATGATGCTTTTTACGTTATTCACAATTAATCAGAGAAGTGAATTTGCAAATTGAATGCATGGAATAATTCACCAAAAACCTAAAACCTAAAAATTATTGTATGAAAAAAATTTTTCTAATTGCATTGCTACTGGCAGGGTTTTATGTCCAGGCGCAGGTAACTGTTTTATGGGCAAACTATCCAGGAGGAGTAGCCTCTGCAACGGATGCATTGAACAACGTTTATACTGCAAACTGGGATTATAATGCCGCAGGAGATATTACTGTTACAAAGTGGGACCAAAATGGAAACATTTTATGGGAGGTGGCTTATGATAATACTAATACAACCAGGCATGAGGTTGCTACCTGGGTTGAGACAGACAGCCAGGGAAATGTTATTGTTTCAGGGACAACTGATCAGGAAGTATTTAACCAACGCCAACAGCTTCTTAAGGAAGTTTAGTTCATCTGGAACTTTATTATGGAGAGAAAAAGTGAAGTCGATTTTGATGGTTCCCTCTCCACAAAAATGTTTGATTGATGCACAGGATAATATTTATGTACCTACGCAACTCCCTGACTGCTCTGCAAAGTCAAAAAGTTTAACTCATCAGGGAATGCATTGTGGTCATATATTGATAATGCAGGGATTGGCGTACCTGTGAATTTTAAGTTTACACCTGATAATAAACTACTTATTTCTTGCAGATCGATTTATGGGAGCATAAATGGCTATGCAAAAATCGACCTGGATGGAAATAATATCTGGAACCTTGCCGGCATAAATAGCTTAACAGTGGGTGATGCTGCCGGTGATGTTTTCGGGAATCTACACTTATTAATGGTCAATATGTAACTGGTGCCACTGGAAGTATACTGAAAAAAATATCTCCGGCTGGTTCATTAATTTGGGAGAAAATTAATCCTATTGCAGGGTTTCGGGTAGAAACAGGAACTGATAATAATCCTGTAATCAGCGGATTCCCTAATTCCGGAACTGCTGGTGCTGCATTTATGAAGTTCGATATTAATGGCAATGTTTTGTGGCAAAACCTGGATGCTGATGGTCCTTCTTATAATCTGTTATCACATGCCATGATGAAACTGGATGCATCAAATGCAGCCTATCTTGAGCCAGTATTATTTCAGAGGCTGTTGCATGAAGTTAACAGTGATGGCACATCAGCATGGACAGCAACTATTTCCGGCGGATATGCATATGACCTTGATTTTGGAACTGACAACAAGGGTATTTTGTAGCCTGAGGCACTACTGCCAGGTTACCACAAACAGGCGCTCCTACCCTACCCGCCGTTCCTTCCAATCTTACAGCTACCGCATCGGGATCCATCTGACTCAATCTTACCCATGTCTGACAATTCTTCGAATGAAACAGGTTTTGTCCTTCAGCGTTCTTTATCAGCAAGCAGTGGTTTTAGTACTATTATTTCGCTTTCAGCTAATACTACAACATATTCAAATACAG